>JAXHTF010000013.1 GCA_034211275.1 Acidobacteriota bacterium | reverse complement strand
AGTGCTTCAGCTGGCTCCAAGCCAACGTCGAAAAGGTGGTTGGTTAGATCACGCGTAAAATCGGCGGTGGAGAGATCCCCTACCGACCAAAGATTGGCGACGACAGTGTCGGCGCCGGCGATTAAGAACGCTGTGGGTAGATCGATCTCGTGCAGACTGACGGCGGTTTCGCAGGCCGACAGAATCACTACACGAGGGCCAAACGAAGGAGGCGAGCCGGGCTCCGGGAGCACGTGCTCCGGCAGGAGGTCTTGCTCGTCTCCGGAAGCATTGGGGGCCAGGATCAAGCGCGGCGGGAAGCCTAGAGGGGCCACGGCGTGGCCGGTGAAATAGAGCAGGTCCGCGGAGGGGAGAGCCGCCAGGACTGCTGGGAGCGTGGGAGTGCCGGAGATGGGGTGCTGGGAGCTCTCCGCATCGGTGAGGAAGACCGCGGATCGCTCCGGCGTAGCGAGGAAGCTGGTCAGGAAGTCTTCCCCCTCCTCGTTCGCCCCAGAAAGAGGGTCGAGCCGCTTCCCTAAACGATCTGCCCCTTCTCTCGCCGTCACCACCAACGCGCTGCGAACCTCGAAGGGACCGCGGGAGGCCTGGCGCTGCAGCATGACGTAGGCGAACTGTAGGCTCGGTACCACCGAGTGGCGGAAATCCTGGACCAGGAATGTGTCAGTCTCGGCGTCACGGAGGAGACTGAAGGGGATCTGTGCCAGCTCCGGCGAGAGCACCAGGCGGAGCGCCTCCTCGGGCACGAGAAGCCCCTCCAGCGGGCGAATCAGCCACTCATAGAGCTGTTCCGCGTAGGGCAGGAAGGCGCCCGCGCTGCTGCCGGGCTGGAGCGCGTCGAGCAGGCCTTGCACTTCCTCACGAAGCCGGGCGCGAGAAACCGGCACCTCGACAAGCTCGATGACTCCCTCCCGCACCGACCAAATGCAGAGCTGGTCCTCCAGAGGAAGGTAATGAAGCAGGTGATCCCCCGGCGGGAGGGCTCGAGCCATCGCCTCGACATCGACCGCACCGACAGAACCTTCTCCGTAGCTAGCCAGCCATTGTTGAAGCGCCTGGCCGTAGACCCGGTCCGCGGCTTCCAGCCCAAGAGTCCGCTCACAGCCGAGACTGAAGCGCAACTTCACCAATTCCAAAACGAGCTCCTGACGGAGCGTGTGGAAGACCCATCGGTCATCGGTGTGGAGATCTGCCTCCTGGCGGTCGACCTCGGCAAGTCCCTCCGCGAGGGCTGCCTCCGCTTCCTCGTACTGCTCCAGGTTGCGCAGGGCTTTGGCCCGCAGGAGGATCGCCCGAGGCTTCAGCGCCCCATACTGCCGCTCATCAAAGCGGGCCGCGACCCGGTCGAGGAGAGAAAGAGCTGCCAACTCGTCTGCATCCACCAGGATCGTAGCCTCGGCCAGGTCGAGATCCGCTTCTGTCCCAGTGCTCGCCTCCACTCCTTCAGCCTGAAGAGCTTGGCGGGCGGTCCCGATCTCTTCCAGCCCCTCTGCGAAGCTGCCGTCCAGATGCAATGCCAAAGCCCGAAAGCGCCGCGCACCGGCTTGGAGGGCCGCAACGGAGGTTCCGCCGGGCGCGTCCTCCTGACGCAGCAGCTGCGCCACCTCCACACTTCTCTCGGAGAAGAACAGCGCAAAGTCTGCATTATCATCGTCCAGAGCCATCGCTGCACCGGCCTGGTAGAGCGCGTAGAGAGTGAGATTCGAATCGATCTCCGAACCGAGCTCTAAAGCATGAAAGAAATGCTCCCAGGCCTCCTCACCGCGCTGGATCAGGTGCAATGTATCCGCCATGCTGCGGTAGATGGCGACAACGAGAGAGACCTCGCCGGAGAGTTGGGCGTAGTAGAGGGCGTCTTCCCAGATCTGAAGGGCGGTGCCGTGCTCACCGCGGATAGACGACACCAAAGCCGCCAGGCGCAGAGCGTCGGCGTGGCGGTAGGGATAGACCGCCGTCTCCGGATCCAAGACCGACTGAAAAGCTTCCAAAGCTTCCGAATATCGGGCGAGGAAATAGAGGGCCAGGAAACGCTGGCGCTGCAGCTCGAGGACAAAGGGGCCCAGATGCTCGAGCACAGCCGACTCTACGGCGGCGAAATCCACTGCGGCGGCGGAGTAATTACGACCGGCGAGGCGTAGCTCGGCCTGCCGGAAGACGCCGAAGGCGGCGACCGCCTCGGCCCTGCGGCCCGCCGCCAAGCTGTCGTCGAGGGCGACCACCACATCCGCCGCCCAGGGATCACCGCGGCGTTGTAGCGAAGCGGCGACGGTGGCGGCCGACTCGCGGGCCGCGGAGGCAGCCGCGGCGTCTTCGCGGCCCAGCGCGCCGACCCAAGCCCGCAGCAACTCATCGAAGCGCTCCGCCAGCTCAAAGGGCGTCGCTCCCTGCACGGCACCGACATACGCTGCCTGGAACTCGCCGGGGCCAAGCTGCTGCAGGAGCCATTCGTGGTTGTCTTCTACCGGACCTTCGGAGGCTAAAGCTTGGGCGCGCTGGAAGGACGAAAAGGCTCCCGACAGCAGCGCGGAGCGCTCTTGCGACAACGCCAGCAACACCTGCGCAACGCCCAAGTCGTTGAGGATCTCCACATTTCCCGGCTCGTCCCGGGCCAGCTCTTCCAGTATCTCTGTGGCACGGCGCAGGTTCTGTCCCCGGGGCGCCAGCAGATAGAAGAGTGCCAGGGCGTGTCGCTCCTCCACAGCACCAGAAGCCTCGGCGCTGCGAACACTCTTGAAAAGCGACTCCCACTGCTCGTACTGCGAGTCCGTCAGGTTCTGGCGGTGGGAAATCCAAGCCGGGCACGCAGCAGGATCAAGTACCGGCTGACGCTGCGCCTTCCCCGACGGGGGATGGAGAAGGAGAGCAGCCCGAGATTCCGCAATCCGGCGACGATGCTGGGAAGGGCAGGGATCACGATCCAGGAGCCCGGAAAGCCGAAGCTCGAAGGGGCTGAGGTCCTCGCCGACGAGCTCGGAAAGACGAGCGAAGGGTTCGGCATCGGGAGCGTACTGGCCACTCGCAGGCTGAGCGCAGGAGAGCAGCGGCAAGACGACGAGGGCCAAGAAGAGAGAAGCCCCGGCGGTCGATAGAAGGCCGAAAGACCGGCGGGGCGGGCAGGAAAGCCCGAACAGAAGACGACGCAGGCCAGACGAATTCTTCGGAGGCCTCAAGGGCAAGCCTCCTTCCAGAGCCTTCCGGGCAGCTGGATCGCCTGTGCGGACATGCAAACTCCTTTGAATGTAGTAACCTTCAAACCCGCAATGAGGGACAACTTTCTTGTTTCTGGAGGCACCCGCGCGGGGCACACCCAAAATCAAGCGATCAAGTCAAACGATCAAAACGCCAGGCAACGAGGCTCAGTACCGCGGATTCGGGCGTTCTAACCTATGAGACGAACCGTTCGGTTGATTTCCCAAGTTTAGATGATCCGCCGATCCCAAGAGCCAGCCCACAAGCCGACCAAGGTCGAGCTTCACTGCCATGAATCCTGACGAGCCCTGACCGTGACCGACGCCCCCCGCTCCCCACGCTGGTTGTTCGAGGAGAACCTCGAGCTGATCCAGCGCATCTCTGGCCACGTCTGCCGGCGCAATCACTGCCGGCGGGAGGAGGCGGAGGAATTCCAGAGCCATGTCATGGTCAAACTGTTGGAGGACGAATGTGCGGTGCTGGCGAAGTTCGAGGGCCGCGCCAAGCTCTCCACCTACCTGACCACCGTTATCACCCGGCTCTTCCTCGACTGGCGCACGGCGAAGTGGGGCAAGTGGCGGCCGTCGGCGGCGGCGAAGCGGCTGGGGCCGACGGCGATTCTGCTCGACCGCTTGTTGTACCGCGATCATCTGAGCTTTGCCGAAGCGGTGCGCACACTGCACCAAAATCATGGTGTCACTGAGAGCGAGCTGGAATTGGCGGCCCTGGCGGGGCGGTTACCTCAACATTCGAGCCGCCGCTTCGAGACCGACGATGGCCTGGAGCAGCTGGCCGACGATGCGAGCCCGGAGGAAGACGCCACCGACGCCGAGCGGCGGCAGCGGCTGCTGAAGGCCGAGGAGGCCTTGGCGCAAGCGCGGAGGAAATTGCCCAAGAAGGACCGCCTGATCCTGCGCCTCCGCTTCGACCAGGGACTGACCGTGGCCCGCATCGCCCGCATGCTGGACATTCCGCAGCGCCGGCTCTACACCCGCATCGACCGATTGAAGCGGGAGCTGGCCGCGGAGATGGAGCGGCAAGGCCTCGATCCGAGAGCGATCCGGGAGGATCTCGATCATGAAGATCATTGATGAATGCCAATCTCCGGATGAAGAATGCGAAACGTGTCCGTCTCATCCACTGAGCCGCCGTAGACTTGTGTTGATTTTTCCTGGAGTGATCTCGTGTCGGATGTGAAGACTTTCTGCTCCTCCCCGGAGGATCTCGCCGCCTTTGTCGACGGCGCGGTGAGTCCAGAGGAACGCGCGCGCATCGTCGCGCACCTGGACACCTGCGAGGCCTGCTTCGAGACCGTGGCGGCGGCGGCGGCGGTGGCGGACGAGCTGGAGGTGGAGGGATTGGCCACGCCGCCTCAGGACGGCTCCGCGGGAGAGGGCGGCTCGAACCCGGGGGGACGCTCCTGGTTCTGGTACACCTCGCTGCCGCTGGCCGCGACGGCGCTGCTGGTGGCGCTGTTTTGGACCTCGGTGGCACCGTGGTCGTCGGACGGAGACGGAGAGCCTCCCAATGCCGAGGACTTGGTGGCCGCCATCGCCGGCGGCTCGAGCTTGCCGAGCAGCCTGACCGAAGCTGAGAACCCATGGGAAGACAAAGCTTGGGAGACGAGCCGTGGCCATAGTCGGGATGAGATGGCCCGGGAGTTCCGCCTGGGAGCGCAGCTCTTGGCCCTCCGCGCAACGCTCAAGATCGATGATCCGGAGGTGCGCCGAGAGCGGGCCGGAACCGCTCTCCGCGCTCTCCTCGATCCGCTGGAAGAGACCGGGCTGATGGAGGTCACGGGGCTCACGAGAGAAGATCTTCGCAAGGACCTCGTCGACACGGACAATCCCCGAGCGGCGCTCGCCCGCCTCGATGAGCTGGAGCACGATCTAGAACAGAGCCCGTCATCGCACTTCTACTACGGCCGCTGGGCACGGGCCGGGCAATTAGCAGCCATGGCCGGGGAATCAAGAGCCTTCCGCCAGCCCGAGCTGGGAGGGTTCGCCCGCCGCTGGCTAGATGCCGAGGACGGCATCTGGGCGCAAGAGCCTCCGGGGCCGAGGACCTCCGAGCGCTTGCAGAAGATCGACGCGCTGACTCGGGACGAGCCCTCCCCGGCCCAACTTCAAGAGCTCGAGAAGCTCTTCCGGGACATCCTCCGAAGCGACGGTCTCGGCTAGCGGTTCGTGGTGAGGGTCGATCCCTCTCAAAGGCCTTCTGGTACAGCCCTCAGCCACCTCTTGACCCTGTGCTAAGATCCCCATCTTTGAAGCTGTGCGGGGTTGTGTTCCCGCACCCCGAATATCCAACTCCCCTTCCTCTGCCTCTCGCCGAGGAGATGCTCTGCACCCGCCCGGCGCTGGAGCACGGCCCCAAGATCGCCAGTTTGAGCAGGAGGCCAGTGTGAGTAGAAAGCCAGTGCGAGCAGGAGGTTTCAAATGAGCCATGGCATTGCCCGGACTGCGGAACACGTCGCCGCAGGCCATCCCGATAAGTTCTGCGACCAGGTGGCGGACCGCATTCTCGACCAGGTGCTGGAATTCGGCGCCGAGAAGCCGGAGAGCCTGCCAACCATCCGTACCGCCATCGAATGCTTGGCCAAGGACAACCTGCTGATCATCTCCGGCGAGGTCAAGCTACCGGAGCGGGTGCGCAGCCGGGTGGATGTCGTTACCCTGGCGCGGCACGTCTGGTCCGAGCTGGGCTATAGCGACAATCCGGAAGACCTGACGGTCATCGACCACATCCGCGCCCAATCGGTGGACATCGCCCACGGCGCCGGGACCGGCACCGACGCCGGCGGCGCCGGCGACCAGGGCGTGATGGTCGGCTACGCCACCTCCGAGAACGAGGAGATGGTGCCCCAGGAGTGGCTGCTGGCGCGCAATCTCTGCCGCAGCCTCCACGACCACCGCGTCGAGAAGACCATTCCGTGGCTGCGGGCCGACTGCAAGACGCAGGTCTCCCTGGATGCCAACGGCGAGGTCGGCAGCGTCATCGTCGCCGCCCAGCACACCGAGGAAGTGGGCACCGAGGAGATCATCCTCACCCTCATGGATCGAGTGGTGAAGCCGGTGGTGGGCGACGTGCCGGTGGATCGAGTGACCATCAACGGCACCGGCCGCTTCGTCATCGGCGGCCCCACCGGCGACGCCGGGGTAGTGGGTCGCAAGATCGTGGTGGACGCCTACGGCCCGCGGGTGCCGGTGGGCGGAGGCGCCTACTCGGGCAAGGACCCGACGAAGGTGGACCGCAGCGCCGCCTACATGTGCCGGCACATCGCCAAGACCATCGTCGCCCACGGCATCGGCGACGCCAAGGAATGCACCGTGCAGGTCGCCTACGGCATCGGCAAGCACCAGCCGGAGATGGTCACCGCGATGACCGAGACCGGCAAGGATCTCTCCTCCTGGGTGCACGAGCACTTCGCCGATCTGTCGCCGACCTTCATCGCCGAGCACCTGCAGCTCTTCCAGCCCCAGGGCTGGCACTATTACGACACCGCCGCCTACGGCCACTACGGGCGTCCCGACTTCCCGTGGGAGAAGATCGCCGACGTCTGAGGAAGATCTCGCGGCCCGGTCGTGTCTTGGTCAGATCAGGAAACCAGCGCCCCGTTGCGCTCCAACCATTGGGCGGTGCGGGGCTCCAGCTGGAGAGCCTCGCGCACGTCGAGGCCGCGCACCCGGTCCGTGGGTTTGTCGAAATCCCGGGGACCGAAGAAGGTGGCGTTGCTCAGGGAAGCCCCGGCCATGGAGACTCCCTGGAGGTGGGCGTTGTTGAAGTAGGCGCCCTCGAAATCGCAGCAGCTCAGATCGGCGGGGTCAGCACCCTCGCGACTGAAGCGGGCGTTGGTGAATTTGGTCAAAGAGAAGTTGCAGCCGGCGAGATCGACGCCGGTGAAGTCGGTGCTGGCGAAGCTGGTTCCCCGTAGCTTGGCTCGGAAGGGGCCGTCGTGGAAGCGGCAGCCGACGAAGCTCTTGGGCAGCGGCCCGAACATTTTGTGCAGCTGAGCGGCGGAGAGGCGGCTGAAATCCCGCCGGCGCCAGCACTCCTCGAAGACCTCCTGCCAGCGCTCCCGGGGCACCAACTCGAGGGTGTCGGAGATCAGCCCGTCGCTGCCTTCCTCCGCCGCCAGAATGCGGTGCATGCGGGGCTCGAAACGCTCGCCCTGAGCCACCCGCGCCCGCACGTGGTAGCCGGCGTACTCCTCCCAGGTGCCCCGGGAGTCCTCCAGCGGCTGACGCACCAGCCGGATTTCTTCCAGCCATTTGATGCTCTTGTAGAAGAAGAAGGCGGGGCCGAAAGCCGCCCGCAGGGGACCGCCGTTGGGGTACGGCAGGGGCTCGCCGTCGAGGTGGATGGCGAGCAGCAGCCCTTGCTGGGGATCCAGGCAGTCTTCGAGGCTCATGAAGGTGTGGTGACGCTCGCTGCGGGAGCCCAGGGTCGCCGGCGCGCGGCTGATGAGCTGCACGGTAACACCGGAAAGCTCGAGTGTATCGGTCGAGACGCTGCCCCCTTCACCGCCCTGAGACTCTACCCCCACCTCCCGAGCGACGGCGGCGAAGGGCGTGCCGCGGAAGACCACCGGCCTGCCGTCAGGAGTGATCTTGGCGGCGGAGACGCAGGTGATGGGCACCGGGCGATCCTCGGTGGCCAGCCGCCCCAGATCTCCGAGATCGAAGCTTCCCGGACGCTCCACGGCACCGGAAACCTTCAGCCTCCATTCCTCCGCCGTCGCCAGCGGTCGAGGTTGATGATGAGCGCCGGAGTCGCCGACGATCTTGAGCACCGGCCGGTCGTGTAGCGAAGTATCCGTCATCGTAGGGCTCTCGATTTCGTTGGTTGCTAGAACGAGGACGCCGCGAGCGGCGCCGGTTTATGGAGAGGCGGTCTCCACCCAGCCTCCCGGGGCCAAGACGTCCGCCATGGCGCCGGGGTTCTTGATCCCCTCCTCGGCCATCCGGCTGTCGCAGTCCACGACTTCCAGGTTGCCTGCCTCTCCGCCCCGCAGCTGTCCCAGCCGGCGGCGGGCGGCGAGGGCAAAGAGGACCATGTCCAGCTCTTCCAAACGGGCAGCGGTCCTCTCCAAGAGCTTCGCACTGGCCCTGCGCCGCCCCTTGAACGCCAGCAGCCCCGCCTCCACCAAATCCGCCAGGGCATCGCTCCAGCTGACCCGGGGTCGGCGCAGAGCCCGCAAAGCCTTGGCGACGGCGCGCAGCAGGGCCGTCGTCTCCCCGCCCTGGGGACCGAGCTGAACCGCCGCAGCCAGGGCACAGCGTGCTTTGACGTGGAGCCCCTCCAGGCGGGTCAGCTCGATGCGCAGGAGCAATGAGCTCTCCAGCTGCTGCCACAAGGGTTGCAGGGCTCGCCAGGCGCCGACACAGCGGCCGGTGTAGAGCCCCACTTCGACGGTACCGATCATGTGCCAATAGTGCTGGAGGTGGAAGCCCTGCTGGGACCAGCGTTCCAGCGAGCTGGAAACCTCTTCCTCCGCCAGGCTTGGCTCGTCCCGCACCAGCCACACCACCCAGGTGACGCGGCTGCGCAGATTGGTCTCGGCATAAAGGTCGCCGCGCTCCTGGACCTCTCGCAGCAACCGCGGCAGACGGCGATCGATGACGGCGTAGCTGCCCAAGAAGAGGCGGCAGCGGAGCTGGAAGAGGACGGCGGTGTTGAGCTCCCAGGTGACACCGGTGCAGCGCTCCCGCAGCAACTCCTCGGCCCGCTCCAGGCGCTCCAGACCTTGCGACCAAGATCCTTCCAGGTAGGCGGCGACGCCGGCGGTGAGGGTGGAGAGAGCAAGAGCGTGAGGGCGCTGGACCTCCTGCGACAGGCGCATGGAGGTGCGCACCAGGTACTCGGTGCGCCGCCGCCGCCGGCTGCCGCCGGTAGCGCAATAGCCGACCTCGATGGCCAAGGACCGGGCAATGCGGTAGAGGTCGCCGGAGTCCAGCGCCAGCAGCAGAGCGCGGGTGCCGAAGTCCATGCCGCGGATGGGGTCCACCAGGCCCAATCCCACCGACACCGCCCAGCAGGTGTCGATGCGCAACGCCAGGCTGACGGGGATCTCCTCCGCCAGTCGCGGGCGGTAGCGCAGCCCCCGCAACCGCAGGCGCAAACGGCGTAGCAGCAGCGAGGTCTTGGCCCGGGCCGGCGTCGCCGGCAGCTCGATGCCGACGTTGCGCAGCACGTGGCGCACCGTCGCCAAGCCCTTGTCGATGCGACCGCTGATGAGGAATTGCTCCGCCGCCCGGCGCCGCAGCTCCAGGGCTCGGGACTCCGGCGCGTCGTCGGCGGCGGCGAGGTAGATCTGCGCCGCCTCGGCGCCGCGACCGGCGTTGGCCAGGGCGTCCGCGAGGCATTCCTTGAGCTCCGGCAGCCGCTGGCGGTCGGTGTTCAAATCCACCGCCTCGCGATACAACCGGGCAGCGCGGTCGAAGGCCAACGCCTCGACGGCGCGGTCCGCCGCCTGGGCCGCATAATGAGCCGCGGCGCTGTAGTCGCCAGCCTCGCGGAAGTGCCGGGCCAGGGTTTCCGGATCCCCGGTGCCGGAAGCCTGGAGGGTGCGGGCCAGGCTGCGGTGATAGGCGGTGGAGCGCTCCGGCGACATGGAGTCCAGAACCACCTGGCGGATGCGGTCGTGGTAAGGCTCGATCTCCTCGGAGTCCCGAGCTCCCCGCATGCGCACCAGCTGCAGTGCCCGCAGCGCCGCCAGCGCCGACTGTAGCTCCTCCTCGATCACGGCCGCGGCAGCAGCAACCCTCAGCCGCAGGGGGCGGCCCGCCACCGCCAGCACCCCCAGCAGCCGGCGGGCCTCCGGCGGCAGCCGTTCGAGGCGCGCCAAGACCGCCCGCTCCACCGTCGCCTCGCCCACCGCCCGCTCCACCGTCGCTTTGCCGACCTTGCGCGGCTCTTCCGCCTCCGGAGAGGCCCCGCTCTTGCCCCGCGCCACCACCGCCTGGGCGTAGCGCACCAGGGCGTCGATGAAGAAGGGGTTGCCGCCGGCCTCCCGGGCGATGGTGGCGGCGAGGGTTTGGGCTCCGGGCACCGCGGTGTCGGAGCTCTCCCCCAGGAGCCGGCGGGCGAGGGTGACGCTCTCCTCCGGCTCCAGCTCCTTCACCGCCAGCTCCCGCACCTCGGTGGCGGCGCGAGTGAGCTCGGTGGAGAAGAAGGTGCGCAGCAGCGGGCTGGTGAGCACCTCCTCGCTGCGGAAGCAGGCGATGAGCAACAGCGGCGGCGGATCCGGTGGCCGCAGCAGCTCTTGGAGCAGCGCCGCGCTATCCACATCTCCCCACTGCAGATCGTCGATGAAGAGCACCAGCGGGTGACGGTCGGAGAGGCGCAGGAAGAGCTCCCGCAGGGCCGAGAAGGCCCGCCGCCGCAGCTCCCCGGAGTCGGGAATCTCCAGCACCCGGCGCTTGGCCTCCGCCACCGCCTTGACCCGGAGCAACACCGGAAAGAGCCGCGCCAGGGCCAGCACGTTGTAGGGCAGGAGCACCGCCGCCTCGTGGCGCGGCAGCCGGCGCAGGTAGCGGCTGAGGGTGTCGATCATGGAGTCGAAGGCTTTGAAGGGCATGGACTCGCGCTGAAAACAGCGCCCCGCCAGCACCACCGCGTCCTCTTCCCGCAGGTGCAGATCCTCCAGGAAGCGATGCACCAACGCGCTCTTGCCCATGCCCGAGGTGCCGTGGACGAAGAGGGCGACGGTGCGCCCCCGGCGGGAGTCCTGGAAGGCCTGCTCGAGGACCTCGAGGTGGCGCTGGCGACCGATGAAGGGAGCGGCGGCAGCGGACGAGCCCAGCGGCACCGGATCGGGCTCGTCGGGACCTTCCCCTAGCCGCTCCAGAATCTCCGGCCCCTTGGGTCGCTGGGACGGCTCCCGCTGCAGGAGGTCCATGCACAGCGCGCTCAACTCCTCCGGCACGTCCGGCAGAAGAGCCGCCGGAGCGGTCGGATCCACCTTCTGTTTGTCGGTGAGGATCTTCATCACCGTGCCGGTGAAGGGCAGCCGGCCGGTGAGAGCCTCGTAGAGCATCACGCCGACGCTGTACCAATCGCTGGCTTCGGTGACTCGCAACCCCGCCGCCTGCTCCGGCGACATGTAGGCGGGAGTGCCGACGATGTCGTCCTCGAGGCTCTCGTAGATGCGCTGGGCCATCAGATCCCGCACCAATCCCAGATCCACCAACACCAACCGGCCGTCCCGGCGCATCAAGACGTTGGAAGGCTTGAGGTCACAATGCAGCTTGCCGGCCCCGTGCAGCGCCACCAGCCCGCGCACCAGCTGACGCAGGGCTCGGCGCAGACGCTCCGGGGTGGTGGGGAGCTCGGAAAGCTCCGGCGGCGGCTCGGGGTCGTCTTCGAGCTCCTCCTCCGGATCCAGATGGATCAGCGTCGGCGTGCGGTCTTCGGTGCTTCCGTGGCGAGGCGGCTCGGTACCGAAGAGGAATTCACTCCAGGTGCGCCCCTTCACCAGCTCCATGGTGAAGAACCAGCGTTCGCCGTCGTTGAGCAGCTCGTACAGCTGCACCAGATTGGGATGGCTGACGTCCGCGAGGGCGCGAAACTCTTTCTTGAACCGATAGAGAGCGGCGGGATCGACCTGGCGCAAAGTCTTGAGGGCGACGATCCCCTGCCGCTCCCGGTCGTAGACCTCGTACACCGCACCGGCGGCACCGGATCCCAGCTTGCGCTGGACCTTGAAGCGTTCGGTCCCCTCGAAGTCTCTCAGCGGCTCGGTCCCTTCGGCAAATGATAGGAGAAACGAAGTAGTTTCCTACCACAGCCCGCCGGGCCGCGTCCACGCTGTCAGCCTGCCCATGGCATGCCTAAGCGGCACCGGCGACACTTCCAAGCCACCAGATCCGGTCCCTCGTCATTCCCGCGCAGGGGAGGCTGACAAGGGTCTGGCGGGAGCTGAGATGCGGGAAGGCAGCCTCAAGGGCCCCCGCCCTCGCCCCGGGATAAAATCCCAGGGCTACCCAGGGCACCGCCGGATGAATCCGGCTCCCTGAACTTGCTCCGCCACGCCTCCCCTCCGGAGCCAGCGGAGCTGGCGGTAACTGAGTAGCCCGGGGATTGGATCCCCGGGCGGAGGCGGTCAGGCCGTAGTCATTGCCTACTGCCTGCACCGGTTCCTAGAAACCACCATCGCCCCGGGATCAACCCCGGGGCGATGGAAAACTTTCGCCGTATGGTTCCGGTTTCGCAGCGTGCCATGCGGCACCGACGCGAGCTCGAGAGCTGAGTCCGCCGGCAACGGGATAAAGCAATCAGCGGGGCTCGTCCCCCAGCTCCTCCAGCTCGCCTTCGAGCTCGTGGAGGCGCTCCTCGAGCTCCTGCAGACGCTGCTGGAGATCTCCCTGGTGCTCTTCGAATCCGCGCACCGTGGCATGCCACTCGTCGCTGTTGAAGAGCTCCTGAAGCCGCTCCTCCAGCTCCTCCATCGCCTCGGGGTCGAAGCCTTCGGCGTGGAAGTCGAAATCGAAGTCACCGGGATCGAAGTCCTCGAGGTGGATTCGGGGCATCACCTTGAGCCCTTCCAGATCCTCCAGGCCCTCGAGGGCTTTCAGAGCCTCCAATCCCTCCAGGCCTTCGAAGCCCTCCAAACCCTCCAGAGATTCGAGCCCCTTGAAGTCGAAGACATGGGGGCCGATGTCCAGCCCTTCGCGCTCGGTGAGGGTGGCGGTGAGATCCAGCGGCGAGCCGTTACGCCAGACCTGCACAGTCACGGTGTCGCCGGCCTCGTGGTCGCCCAGCAGGCGCCGCACGTCACCGGGGCTGTCCACCACCTCGCCACCGACGGAGGTCACGATGTCTCCCACCTGCAGGCCGGCGGCGAAGGCGGGGCTGTCCGGCACCACCTTGCCCACCAGCACGCCGGCGTCTTCCGACACGCCGTAGTGGCGCCGCAGCTCCGGCGTCAGGTCGATGGGCTGAATCCCCAGGAAGCCGCCGCTGAGACCGGCGATTTTGTAGGCGTAGACCATGCGGTGGTCTTCGTGGTCACCGGCCTGGTCGTGCTCGGAGTCATGGTCCGCCGCCCCGGCGGAGGCCGCGGGCCCCAGCAGCAGCCCCAGGGCGAAGGCCAAAGCGAGGAAGCCGGAGAGCAGCCGGTACGAGGCTAAGGATCGCTGAACAGGTCGATGAACGGGCCGATGAATGGGTCGCTTCGAGGTCATTATCCGTCTCCTACAGAGAGTGTTGTCCTATGCCTCCCGCCGACGGGAGACCGTGGAATGTCGCAATAGCTCCGAAATCAAAGGTCGAGAGTCTTCTGTTAGAACGTCGTCACCGAGGCGGGCACCACCCGCACCGGCCGATTCGAATAGCCCCTGCCCGCAGAGGGCGAATTCCCATCGAAGCTGGCCAACCGTGCCGGCGCCTCGGTCCGCAAGCCACCCGCCCGACGCCCTTCCGGCACCAGCGGCACCAGCAGCCGCTCGCCGCCCGCTCCGCCCATCAAGACCGCCGGTTCCCGATTCATCTGGCGGCGCAGCTCCACCAGCTCCTGGGCCAGCCGGCGCTGCTCCGCCCTCAGCTGCTGCGCCCGCAGAGACCTTGACGAGGCTTCCCCCGGGTTCCTGGGCTCCGACCCCTCGGCCACCTCGGGATTCGCTACCGCCACCGGCAAGGCCGCTCGGGAATCCGGGATCTGGGCGGCCGCTCCCTCGGCCACCGCATCCCTCGGCCCCGCGGCTTCTTCGCCAACCGAGGCCATCGAGTCGGCACCATCGTCGAAGAGGCCGCCCGGCCAGGCGCTGAGCACGGCCACCAGAAGGCCGACCACCAGCACCGTCCCCAGGGCCGCTGCCGCGGGCATCGCCCAAGGATTGGAGAACCAGCCGGGAGATGACTTGGACTCCGGCGCTTCCAGCGAATCCAGGCGCTGCAGCACCCGAGCGGTGAAATCCTCCCCGGCGCGCTCTTGGGGCAGCTCGGAGAGAGCCTGACGCAATTCTCGGTCGTTCATGGTGCGCCTCCCTTCTTCCTGGAAGCCGTGTTCTTCGGATCCTCGTCTTCTACCCCGACTCCCCGGGACTGCACTCCCCGGGACTCTCGCCAATACGGGGTCAGCTCCTGCTTGAGCTTGCGCCGCCCCCGGTGGATGCGGGACTTCACCGTCCCCTCCTGGCATCCCAGCAGCTCGGCGATGCGCTGATAGGACCAGCCTTCGAGCTCGAAGAGCACCAGCGGAGCGCGAAAGTTGAGCGGCAGCCGAGCTAGAGCCCGGGCGACCTCATGCTGTGCTTCCTCCGCCAGCACGCCCGCCTGGGGCCGCGTCTGGCTATCGTCCGCGGTCACCTCCAGAGTCGGGCGCAGCACCGGCTGCAGCCAACGCCAGCGACGCTCCCGCCGTTGCTGGGAACGCAGCAGGTTTGTAGCGATGCGGTAGAGGTAACTCTTCAGCTGGCCCTGATGGCGGTAGCTATCCGCCGCCTGGTAAAGACGTAGGAAGGTCTCCTGGGCCAGATCCTCCGCCCGGTCCCGGCTGCCCGACAAGCGGGTCAGGTAGCCCACCAGCGGATCCTTGTAGCGATCCACCAGCTCAGCGAAGGCCCCACGGTCGCCGGCGGCGGTACGCTCCATCAACAAGCCATCGGTCCCCGCCTCTTGCATGCGACGCTCGGCGGAGGAGAGGCCGGACGACGTGTCCAGGACGGCGAGGTCGAGGGCTTGGGTACTGGAGCTCATTGGCGTTCTGGAATGCATGGGCTTGCTGGCGTCCACGGGCTTCATGAGATGACGAATCGAGAGTGGGCGCCGGCTGATGGAATTTTCTAATGATCAGATTTCCGGCGCCTTCAACCACTCTAAACGCTCCACCTCCGGGAGAGTTCCCGGCCGAGGACGACTTTTTCTGAATCGGGAGCGCTGACCGCGAGGAATTCGGGAACCACTCTCCAAAACGCGGACCGGGACGCCAACCAAGCTTGCGATGCCCCGCCGGCGATGGCAGGATGAAGCTTCGCCTCGCCGCCGGACCGCCGTTCGGTGGATTCGAAGAACCACCGCCGCCAGCCTCTGGAGAGCGCCCATGACCCAACCCAACGACACGTCTCCCCGCGGGCACGACCTGCCTCGCCGCGTCGAGGTCGACGGCGTGGAACTGCACCTGGCGGCCCCGGTGACGGAAACACCGCCGTGGGTCGGGCAGGGCGCGGTGCTCGAACAGCTCCTCGCCTCCTGGGCGCGCATCGATCCCGAGGATCGCCCGTTGAACCCACGGCTGCTGGGCAAGCCGGGGGTGGGCAAAACCAGCCTCGCCTGCGCCGCCGCGTTGCGCCTGGAGCTGCCGACCTACATCCTCCAAGCGACCATGGACACCCGGCCGGAAGACCTGCTGGTGGCGCCGGTGCTGGCCCCCGGCGGCGGGATTCGCTATATGGCCTCGCCGCTGGTGAGCGCCATGATCCACGGCGGCGTAGCGGTGCTCGACGAGGGCAACCGCATGAGCGAGAAATCCTGGGCCAGCCTGGCCCCGCTCCTCGATCACCGCCGATATGTCGAGAGCGCGGTGGCGGGGATCAAGATTTCGGCCCACCCGGAGTTCCGCTTCGTCACCACCATGAACGAGGACGCCTCCACCTACGAGGTGCCGGAGTACATCCACTCCCGGCTCATGCCCCAGCTTTTCCTCGACTTCCCGGAGGAGGACGAGGAGCGGGAGATCCTCGCGTCCCAGGTGCCCTTCGCCGAGGACGAGGTGCTCGACTATGTTCTCGCCTTCCTGCGCACCGCCCACGACGCGGATCTACGCTACACCGTGCGCGACGGAATCAACGTCGCCCGCTACGCCATGAAGATCCTCCGCCGCGACAGCTCTCAAAGTCCTGAGGATGCGGTGAGCTCGGCTCTGGAGCTGGCCCTGGGGCCCGAGGAGAGCGAGATCTTCGACCTGTCCTGACCCGGCGGCACCGAGACGACTCCGCCATGGCTCCCTCTTCAACGGCTCCCCCGTCCCCCTCCCAGGCCCATCCCTTCGGTGACCCTGCCGAATGGGCACCGGAGGCGCTCCCCGGTGTGCGCCTGCTGCCCATCGTTCACGAGCGGGTCGACCTGGCGCCGGTGGTGCGGGCAGTGCTGGAAGCGGTACAGCCTTCGATCGTGGCGGTCGAACTGCCCCCGACTCTCGAGGCAGCGGCCCGGCGCGCCATCCAGCGGCTGCCCAAAATCACCGCGGTGACCTCCGAGGAGCCCGACGGGAAAACCAGTGAGGAGCCGCTGATCTGGGTGGTGACCCCGGGGGACCCCGTCGTCGAAGCCCTGCGCTGGGCCCTGGAGCACCACCGCCGAGCCCTCTTCATCGACCCGGATTTACGCTACCGCGAGCAGCATCGCGAAGCGGTACCGGATCCCTACTCCCTCTGGACTCTGGGCCCCGCCCGTTATCTCGAGCTACTGGCCGGAGGCCTCGCAGGTTCTGCTGACAGCCCGGCTGGAAGCCTGACCTCGGCCAGCACCGCCGACGCCCAGCGGGAAGCGGGCATGGCCTGGGCGATCCAACAAGCAGCAGCCGATGGTGAGTCGGTGGTGGCGGTGGTGGGAGCGGCTCACGTCCACGCTCTGGCAGCGCGGCTCCAACGCCCCAACGCCCAACCTCTGGCCCGTACTCGGCGCTCCTCGGTGGAGCTGCGACACCTGGCACCGGAAAGCCTCACCGCCCTGATGGTGGATCCGCCCCTCGCCCACGCCGCCTACGAGCATCTGCGTAGCGGCGACCTCCCCCCGGTGCCGGATCTCGCCGCCACCGCCGCTCCCCGGGTCTCCATCCGGCGCCACGGCCTGCGCCTGATCACCGGCGAGGGCAGCGACGAGGCCCGGGAGCGGCGCCGGACCCTGCCGCTCTACTGCGCTCACCAGGCCCGCCGGGCGCTGGTGCCGGAGCATCCCTCCGAGGTCTCGGGAATCGACCGCCGGCGCCTCACCGGCGCTCTCTGGCAGATGGCCGCGGCCTCCTACCGCGAGCAAACTCAGGACGCCTTGGCACCGTGGCAGCGGCGCACTTTCTTCGACTTCAGCCGCCGCTACGCCCGCATCCAGGGGCAGCTGGTGCCCGGCCTCTACGAGTGGGTGGTGGCGGCCCGCGGGGTGGCCGACGACAACCTGGCCTGGGAGATCTTCGACGCCGCCCGCACCTACCCCTGGCAGGACTCCGCCGACGACCTTCCCACCGCCCGCATCGACGGCGACATGCTCGACCTGGGCACCCGCAAGGTGCGCTTCCGCCGGCGCTTCTTCCGGGTCAAGCGGCGCCCGTTGCGGGTGCCGGTGCGCCGGCGGGAAGCTCCCGACGACCCCTCCGAGTGGCTCGCCGGCTTCTACGGCACCGGCATCTGCTCCTACCCGCCGGAGGATCTGGTGGTGGAAGACTACGGTCGCTTCCTGCGGCACAAAGCCGCCTCCATCCTCTCCGCCGAGAACCGCCGCACCGAGCCTTTCTCCACCAGCCTGATGGACGGCATCGACCTGCGGGAGACCCTGCGGCATCTGGAGCAGCGGGAGATCCACGTCAAGGTCGAGGGTCGTACTCCGGCGGCGGCGGGAGCGGTGGTGGTGATCTTCGACCGCGACCTGGAGGCGGACCGCTACCCGCATCTGATGACCTGGCACGGCGAGCACGATCAGGAGTCGGACATGGCCTTCTACTCCACCGACCCGGGGGAACAGGTGGTGGGACCAGGAATCCTCCGGGCCACCTACGGCGGCTTCGTGATGACTTATCCACCGGGTTCGCTGGGGGACGTGTGGGAAGATCCGGACTATTTCGGGGCGGGGGAGAAAGCGGAAGTGTTGATCATGGCTGCGGTGGACTACAGCCACGAGAAGCTCATCGCTCACGTCGCCGCCCGCCCTCCCAGCGAGGCCATGAAGCGCTACGCCGCCCTCCAAAGCAAACGCTTGGTGCACATCCCCCTCGCCACCCTCTCGCCCCAGACCCTCAAGAAGGTGCGGGTCATGCACCTCCTCGCCGGCCGCGAGAAACGCGATCTGGCGTCCCAATACATCTGGTAAGAAGGCTTGCCAAGCACCCCATCTGCCGAGAACCTCTCCTGACAACCGCTCCGAAAGACTCACACCATGCGCTCCAACCTCCAACCCTCGCTCCTGCCCCGCCTGCTCTTCCTCGTCTTCGGCCTCGCCACCTCGCTGCTCTTGATCTGGAACTGGGTGATGCCCGCGATCTCGACGGCGCATCCGGCGCAGACAGGGTCGACCACGAGCCGCGAGACCGCACCACCAAATCCTACAGAGTCAACGACCGGGAGCCCTGAAGATTCGCCGGTCGAGGTCCAAGAGCGCTGGTACCTGGTGGAGCTGCTGGGTCAGCGTGCCGGCTACCTGCACACCGAGGTCCAGCCGGTGGAACACGCAGGCCGCCCCGCCGTCCGCACCCGCGAGGAGCTACGGCAGGAGGTCGCCCGGCTCAACGGCGGGTTGACGGAGTCGGTGTTGGTGCGCTCCGACACGGTGTGGGTCGAGAACTTGCAGGGCAACCCGTTGTCCCTCCAAAGCACTCTCGACCAGGGCGGTGGCGAGGTCGTCACCACCCTCGAGGTGCAGGGCTCCACCGCTCGCCTGCGCCAGCGCGGCGCCGCCGGCCGGCGGGATCTGCAGGTACCGTGGAATTCGGCCATCCGAGGCTCCTACGGCGCCCAGCGGGAGATCGCGCCGCTGCTCTCCGGTGAGCGCCGCAGCGTCCGCTTCACCACCTTCAGCATCGAGGCCGGCAATCGCCTGCTGGAGATCGAGGCGCGGCGGCTCGAAACTCGCGAGGACGGCTCCACGGTGATCGCCCAGACCCTTGGGGACCTGAAGATCGAGTCCCGCGAGGTCTACGACGCCGCCGGTGAGCTGATGGAGCAACAACTGGGACCGGTGACCTTGCGGCGCACGACCCGCAAAGAAGCTCTGGCGCCGCTGGAGCAGAGCCTCTCCGCCTTCGAACGCATCTCCGTCAGCCTCGATCACATCCTCGACGATTCTCGGGACCTGCGCCGCGCCGCCTATCGTCTAGCACCAAGGGATGATGGCTCCCCATCCCTGACCGAGCTCTTCCCCAGCGACCAACGCCAGCGGGTCGAGGAGCGTCCCGAAGGACCTACCCTCGTCGTGCGAGTGCCGCCGGAGCCCCGCCCCAACCCCACCGCCCCGGCCACTCCCCCGGGCCAACGGCGCACCTATCTCGACGCCACGGGCCTCCTCGAGAGCGACGACCCGACCCTCCGCGCCTTGGCGAAACGGCTCACCGACGGCGTCGACGACCCTCTGCGCCGCGCCCACAATCTGCAGTCCTGGGTTTCCAAGAACATCCGCTTCCGAGGCTCCGGCGTCGGTCTCGCCACCGCCCGTCAGACCTTCGACTCTCGGGACGGCGACTGCACCGAAAACGCCTTCCTCCTCGCCGCCCTGCTGCGCGCCGCCGACCTACCGTCCCGGATCGTAGTGGGCCTGGTCTACACCGGCAGCGCTCGCCCGGAGGGCGCGCGTCAACCCACCGGCCGGCTGGTCCCCCACGCCTGGGTCGAGACCTGGATCCACGGCACCTGGGTCGCCTACGACTCCGCCCTCCCCGCCCCCCGCGTCGACGCCACCCACCTAGCCATGGCCAAATCCGCCGGCGGCGAAGAAGGCTCCCTCCTCGACACCACCGCCCCACTGCTGCGAGGGTTGGGAAGGTTTGACTTGGTGTGGGCGGGGGAAAGGTGAGGAGGCTTCCCCTCACTCCACCAGAGCAGCCCTGCCAATCTCCCACCTCCGCTGGAACCCACCCAGGATCCACCAGATATTGCAGCAAGGCAAAACTAACGCTAGGCTAAAACCTGAAGAGATTCCAGGAAAGAGCCCTGACGACGCCCATCCAGCTTGAAATCTTTTCAAGAAACACTTTTGACCCCCATCTCAACTCGCCTGCGTCTCGCCATCGTGAGCACGATCTGCGTGCTCAGCCCCCAACTCCTCTTCGGCCCGCTGACCGCCGCAGAGAACGGGAAATCGGAGCAGGAGCCCCGAAAGCAGGAGACGGTCGGGCTCCAGGTGGTGGTCGAGGGCCCTACCCCCGCGGAGCCTCTTCCGGTGACAGTCCGTCTCCTCCCGAGCCGCCACCGGGACGACGGGGAACTGGCGCGTCCAGATCTACCCTCTCTACAGTTCACCGCTCCAGGACGCCTCGAGATCCCGCTGCCCGAGGATCGACCGTTTGTGGTTCATTGCTCCAGCCCCGGGTATTGGTGTGAGCGGGTGGAGGTACGCCGAGCTACCTCCACCCCCATCGTGGTGCGGCTCTTTCCAGCGGTCCTCGTCTCGGGAGAAGTCACTCTGCCCGCAGGAGCCCAAGCGGAGGCATTGCGAGTCGGGATCCGGTGGCCGGCCGCAGGGGCCGACGGGCGTACGGAGCCCGAGGTAGCCGTCGCCGAGCCATGTCCGCTCGTTCCTTTGGAGGGACGGGCTGGTTACCGATTCCGCTGCGCACTTCCCGCCACGACCGTCGATCTTCGCCTCTCCGTCGACGGATTGATCCCCCTCTACCTGTGGAGCGTCGATCTGGAGCCTGACCAGAAGGAACCCCGTCGGAGCGTCAACCTCGGCAACCTGCAGATGACCTGGGGAGCATCGGTTTCGGGTTGGGTGACGGCCGACGCGGAGCCGGTGCCGACAGCTGCGGGCCAAGAAGCAGCGACGGCCACGGTCAGGCTGACCCCCGTCGCCCAAGGGACCACGGCGGCAGGCTCTGGCCTCGCGGCCAAGGCACACAAGGTCCAGGCACAACCGAACGGCTTCTTCCAGCTCCAAGGCGTCGAGGCCGGCGAATACGAGCTCAGCGCAACGTTCCCCGGTCTGTCCACCGCCCGGGTCCCCAGCCTGCTGGTCCAGACCCGGGAGGAAACCCGGCTACCATCCGCCCTCGTGGTGCCCAAGCCCACGCGGCTCACGGTGCAGGTCGAACCAGAGGCCGACCCGTGGGGACGCCCCTGGCAGCTGCGCCTGCTGCGGGCTCACCCTTCCGCCCACTACCTGGAAACCGTCGCTGAAGCCACTTCCTCGGCGCAAGGCTGGACCTCGACCGCGCTGGAACCCGGCACTTACCAACTCCGCGTCTTCGACGAGACCGGCGCCACCTGGTGGAACCACCCCGTCGAGGTGCGGGGCGGCGAGCAAGAGGAGTGGATCGAGATTCCGGTGATCGAGGTGGTGGGGGCCGTCCGGCGAGGAGGCGACCCCGTAACCGGGGAGCTCATTTTCGGTACGACCCAAGGCAAGGAGCGGCTGAACTTTCCCCTCGATGAGGACGGGCGGTTCGAAGGCTATCTCCCTCGGGAAGGTACCTGGCCGCTGGAGCTGCGGCCGCCCGGTGGCCGAGGGGTTCGAACCCTCGAGCCGGTGGAGGTCGAGGTGCCGCAAGGTGAGCTGATAGCGGAGCTGGACATCGAGCTGCCGGACACGCTCCTTTATGGCGAGGTGGTAGACGAGGACGGCGAAGCTCTAGCCAACGCACACCTCACCCTCATCGGACTGCGACCGGAGCAAAAGCGCCGGGAAGCTCTGGACCAGGCCGACGACGAAGGCCGCTTCGAGATCGAGGGCCTAACCCCAGGGGATGTGCTGATCCGGGCAGCTCACGAAAACGGCAAGAGCCCCTGGCGGCAGATCAGCCTCCAGGAAGGCCTCGATCCCGGCTCGCTTCGGCTGGTGGTGGAGCGGGAAGCGGAGATCAGCGGCCGGGTCGTTGCCCAGGGTCGTGGCCTGGCGGGCGCTCTGGTGCTCGCCCAACCGGATCCTCATCAGGGCTTGTCCGCCAGCCAGCGCCGGGCGGTGAGCGCCGCGGGCGGAGGCTTCCGGCTGCAAGTGCCGGCACGCCCCCTCAGCCTTCTGGTCTGGGCACCGGGCCATCCTCTCCGGCTGCTCCGTCACAGCCCCTCGACCGAATCCACCGAGCCGCTCGAGCTGGACCTGAGCACCGCCTCCGGTGAGCTGGTCTTGGCTCCCGCCGCCGCCCTTTCCGGCGACCTCGAATGGAACCAGCTGACCCTGCTCCACCGCGGCGCGCAAGTCTCGTTCCTGGTGCTGGTGCGCGATCTCCAGCTGCCTCTCGATAGAGAGCTGCGTCTCTCCATCCCTCAGGCGCAGCCGGGAGAGTACGCTCTCTGCGCCACCGGCCCGGCAACCTGCGCTCGGGGTGTGCTGGCCCCCGGGGGCCAGCTGCTCTTGGAGCTGGCGCTGCCCGAGCAAGCTGCTGCGCAACACTCCACTATCTCTTCACCCACCCTCAACGCCTCTTCTCAGGAGCTTCGATGAGTCCTTACCGCCTCCGCCTCCTCCCCCTTCTCATGATTCTGGTCCTGGGTCTTCTGCTGGCTAGTGCCCCTGGCACCTCGAGCGCGCAGACCAGGCCCTATATCGAAAGACCCGAGGCCTGCTCGCAGGGCGTCGAGCCGTGCATCGCAGCGCTCCGGGAGCTGCGCTCCCAAAGAGGCTCCATCGCCGCCGGCATTCACGTAGCCTTCGACCGAGACGATCCGAATCCTGTCCGGCGGGCGATTTTGGTGGGGGTGATCCCCGGCGGGCCAGCGGATCGGGCCGGTCTACGGACGGGAGAGGAGGTCGTCGCCATCGACGGGGAGCGCCTTGCCCCGAACCCGGGACGGGTTCTGGAGAGACTCCTACCCATGCTGGAGATCGGAGATACGGTAGCCTTCACGATGCTCCGCGATGGCGTCGAAGAGGTCGTCGAAATGAAGGCCATCGAGCCCCCGGAAGCGGTGATCCGCAGCAATATCTACAACCATCTGGCGGTGCTCTTCGGCCCCGAGGAAGCCCGCCGCTACCGCGCCAGCACAGGTCCGTTTCTCGAGCTACCGCCGGGAAGTCACGATCAGCCCTGACGAGCGTCGTCTATGGGAATTGGGCAAACCGGCCCAACTCCACCAGCGCTATCCCTACTCCCCAAACCCCCGCCCCAGCCCCGGGTCGAGGTCGATGAGGTAGATCTCTTCCCGGGGGGCTTGGAAGTCGCGGACGACGTGGACGGCGAGTTGGTCGCCGCGGGGGCTCCAGGCTAGGTCGGAGACCACGGCGCCGTCGGCGGGGTTGCGGCTGTTGCGGGGGTTGAAATAGGTCAGGCGCTGCTCGCCGCTGCCATCGGCGTTCATCAGCCAGACGTCCCGGGGGATGGGGCGGGCGGCGGAGCGGCCGGTGCCTCGGAGGATGGGGGGGACGTTGCGGTCCGAAGCCCAGGCGAACCAATCCCCGGCGGGGGAGTAGTGCATCTGGTCGTCGTAGTCGCCGAGGGTGCGGGTGAGGCGGGTGAGCTCTTGGGTGGTGAGATCGAAGAGATAGAGATCGAGACCGGTGCCGGCCTGCCCCGGCTCCAGGTTGCCGGAGAGCACCAGCTGGCGGTCATCGGGAGTGAAGCCGTGGGCCACCAGGAAGCCGCGGCCGTTGCCCGGGCGGTAGGTCCGCACCTTGCCGAGACGCGGCACGCCGCCGCGCTCGGCGAACTCTGCCACCCGCACCACCCAATCTCCCCACAGGCCAGAGCGATTGGCGACTCGCTCGCTCCACACCAGCCGATTGCCCTCGTGGGAGAAGTGGGGATCGAGGACGCCGGCGCCGGTCTGCTCGCCGCGGGTGAGCTGGAAGAAGGTCTTGCCGTCGGCAGAGATGGTCCACAGCTCGGTGTGCAGGCCGCGCTCCGGGGTGGTCAGGGCGGTGGTGGTCACGTCGAGCCGGCGGGCGCGCATCTGCACCTGGAAAACCAGCAGCCGGCCGGAGGGGTGCCACGAAGGGTTGAGGGCGTGGGCATTGCGGAATTCGAGCAGCGGACAGGTGAGACAAACCGTACCGGCTCCTTGGGGGGAGGTCTTGTAGAGGTCGTAGAGGTCGTCGGCGTCCCGACGGTCGTAGGCGATCCAATCCCCCTGCACGGACCAGTCCAAGCGCCCGCCACCGGGCACCAAAAGACGAGTGCTGCGCACCATCGTGTTGCCCGGTGGCTTGGGAATCAGGGCGTCGGTGCGTGGCAAGGCCTCGTCCTCTGCATCCTCGTCTTCCAGAGCCTCACCGGCTTCCTCCGCCTCCTCCCCGTCCCTCGAAGACTCGTCCTCCGGAGAGGCAGGAGACTCGACCGTCACGGCGCGTTCCGGCTCAGGATCCTGAGGCAAGGCTGCCGCTGGCTCGGCCACCGGGAGGAGAAGCAGGGCCACCGCTAGCAGCCTGTGGCAAAAGTCAGACGCCAGCGAGAGCGAGCAGTTTTCCGCCGAATCAAGGCCGGAAAACCGCAGGCGATGCAGGTATCGGCGAGGTTTTCGAACGAAGATTCGGCGGAAAAGGGCCGTTCGTAGCGCGGCTCGACTTTCGCCACAGGCTGCTAGGCCGGTCGCCATCGTCCCCCAAAATGGCGTCCCCCAAAGTAGCGTGCGCCACGCCCTCTGGGGCGGCGTCGAAAGTCGGGAGCGGAGGAATCGGAGGTTGGGGCGGCGGTGGTCGGTCATCATTCGAAGTCCTCGGAGTGGCTTGGAGCGAGGGAGTTGGGCCAGCGCTGCGGACATTGAAGATAACAAGCCCTCGCGGCCTGATCTTCCCCAGCGGGAGCCCCTCGGCCCCGGGGGTTTTCCACCGCGGCAGCGGGATCCCTCCAGAAGCCCCCTCTCCAAAGCTCGCGCAAGCGCTATGATCAACAGCATGAGCAATCCGACGACGATTTTCGACAAGATCCTCTCCGGAGAGATCCCCAGCCACAAGATCTACGAGGACGAGCACGTCTTCTCCTTCCTGGATATCGGCCCCCTGAGCCGCGGCCACGCCCTGGTCATTCCCAAGGAGCGGAAGGCTCAGCTCCACGAGCTCAGCGACGACTCCGCCGCGGCCGTGGGGCGGGTGCTGCCGCGCATCGCCCGGGCGGTGCTGAAGGTTACCGGCGCCACCGCCTACAACGTGCTGCAGAACAACGGCGCCGCCGCCCACCAGGCGGTGATGCACGTGCACTTCCACATCATTCCCAAGATGGAAGCCGGCGGCCTGGGCATTCTGTGGCCGGCGGGCAGTCTGGAGGCCTCGGAAGGCCAGGCCCTGGCGGAACAGATCCGTACCGCCCTGGACGAGAGCTAAGCGATGAGCGACTCCATCTCGCCGGAGGAGTACGCCGCACTGGAGCGGGAAATCCACAGCGACGACAGTCCCGTAGGCATCGACGCCAAGAAGACCCACATCCTGATCCTCCATAAGCTGGCCCAGATCGAGCGCCGGCTGGAGCGGTTGGAGCAGGCATCCGAGAGAGCTCCCGAGTAGTCGGCGACGGCGCGAGATCCATCTGTTCATCAGCAGTTAGCTCGACTCAAGCCACCCCTGTGGATGGCTAGGGCTAAGCTATACTGACGTTGGGAGGCGCCTACCGTGAACGAGAATCCCGCCCGAGACATGCCCCGCTATCAGCTGCCGGAAGTCGCAGCGTATGTGCGGATGAGCCAGAACACCCTAGGAACCTGGGTGCGAGGCCGCGACCAACAACCGCCAATCATCCACCGGCCGGTGTCGGGAGACTCTCGTCTGTCGTACAACAATCTGATCGAGATCTATGTGATCCATGCCCTGCGCCAAGAGCTCAAGGTCCCTCTCCAGACCATCCGACGAGGCATTGAGCACGTGCGCAAGAAGTATGGACTCGAGAGGCCGCTGCTCAGCGATCAGCTACGCGCTCGCGAGGGAGAGCTGATCTTCAAGATCCTCGGGGAATACGAAAACGTAGGCCGTGGTGGTCAGCTGGAGATCCCCGAAGCGGTAGAGCAGTACTTGAGTCGTATCGATCACGAGAATGGCCTTCCGGTTCGCCTCTATCCAGTGACCAGGACCAACGACCCTGCGGGGCCGCGGCGCATCGTGATCCTGCCCGACGTGGGCTTTGGCCGACCGGTCACCCGGGAGCACTTGATCTCCTCTGCGGTGATCTACGACCGCTTCAGCGCCGGTGAATCGATCGAGGACCTGGCGGACGACTATGACCTGACGAAGGAAGACGTTGAAGAGGCGATCCGCCAGCAAGGCTTCCCGCACGCCGCCTGAACCCCTCACCTACTTCACTGATCGGGACCTGGCGAAGAAATTCCCCGCCATCCTGCGGGAAGCGGGACTGTCCGTAGTCCCCTACCGACAAGTCTTCCCGGACGACCCCACGATCCCCGACCGAGAGTGGATTCGCACCGCCTGCCAACGTGGCTGGGTGAGCCTCACCCACGACTCCGCGACTCGCAAAGAGGAGGACACCTTGGACGAGGTGTTCCGGGATTGGGACCCCAGCGGAGCTCTGTTCATTCTCAAAGGCGGCATACCCACTCAACAACTGGCCGAGATGTTTCTCGAAGGCCAGGGCAAAGTCGAGAGGATGGTGCGCAAACACCGGCGTCGGCAAGATCCCTTCATCGGTAGAATCCGCCGGATGAGTCGCAAGGGCGGACGCCAGGCCGTAGAGGTGCTTCGCTGGGCAGACCGCGAGGCCTGGCGAACCCAGAAGCGGAAGCGCCGCCGCCAGCGATAGGCATCTCCCCTGGAACCCACCCCGCGCTCGTGACAAGATCCCGCCCATGACCTGTCGAATCGGGGTTGTGGGAACGGGTTGGGGTGCCCGCGTCCAGGTGCCGTGCTTCCGCGCGGCGGGGCTGGAGGTGGCGGCCCTGTGGGCGCATTCGGAAGAGAAGGCCCGGGACCTGAGCATCGAGCTCGCCGTGCCCATGGTCACCACCGATTACGCTCAGCTGCTGGAAGAGGGCCACGTCGATCTGGTGAGCCTCACCACGCCACCGGCCCAGCATCGGGAGATGACCGGGCAGGCGCTGGCGGCGGGCAAGCACGTCCTGTGCGAGAAGCCCATGGCCCTCGACGCCGTTGAATCCGCCGCCATGGTGGCCGCTGCGGAGGCGGCGGGACCGCGGCAGCTGGCCTTCCTCGATCACGAGCTGCGCTTCCTCCCCAGCCTCCAGGAGCTGCGCCGCCGGGTGCAGGCCGGAGAGCTGGGGGAGCTCTTCCACCTCCAGGGCCTCTTCCTCGACGGCGGACGCCTCGACCCGTCGGCGCCGTGGAATTGGTGGTCCGACGCGAGCCGCGGCGGCGGGCTGCTGGGAGCCATCGGCAGCCATCTGGTGGATCTGCTGACCTGGCTCACCGGCCTCTCGGTGGAGTCGGTGGTGGCGGATCTGCGCCCCGGCTGGAGGCAGCGCCGGATCGCGCATTCAGAAGAAACCCAGACTGTCACCGCCGACGACTACGGCGCCCTGCTGCTGCGCTTCGCAGGCGGTTGCCGGGGAGTGGTGGAGCTGAGCACCCTGAGCGCCGGCTCCTCGGGGCTCTCGGTGCGCCTTCACGGCAGTGCGGGAAGCCTGTCCTGGCAGGACGGACTCCTCGAGGAGCAGGCCGGCGACGAAAGCCAAGTGATTCTCGACGATAGGCCAAGAGAGATTCTTGCGGAGCTACCTGAGAAGCTCTCCGGGGAGCTGCGCCCAAGACCCTGGGAGGCCGCTACCCTGGTCTTCGCCCGGGAGCTGCGGCGGGCCTTTGCCGACGGTCCGCCGACCATGGAAAAGCGGGGGCGGCTGGCGCCGGCGGCGGATTTCACCTCGGGGCTGGCGGTACAGCGGGTGCTCGACGCCGCCCGGGATTCCGTCACTCAACGACGCTGGATCGACGTACCGAGATGGACGTAACTCAGATCTTGAATCGGACTGGCGCTTCGACGGGGCCCCTCGGACGATTCTTTCGATGTTTTTAAGCAGAAGGAGAGCCACGATGACCGAAGCCCCCAAGACCAAGGCTGGATTCAAAGTTCCTCACACCCTCGTGCTGCTCTTCGGCATGATCGTGGCCGCCTACATCCTCACCCTGGTGCTGCCTCAGGGAAGCTTCGAGCGGGTGGAGAACACCCACGGCCGAGAGCAGGTGGTGCCGGGCAGCTACCAAACCGTCGAGGACGCCGAGCGCCTGATGCCTCAGAGCATCTTCCTCGCCATCCCCGAGGGCTTCGGGGCGGCGGCGGAGATCATCTTCTTCGTCTTCATCATCGGCGGCGCCTTCGGCATCTTCCGCGCTACCGGCGCCGCCGATGCCCTCATCGGAGCTCTCCTGGGAGTCTTCGGGGAACGTCCGTGGCTCTTCGTCATCGGCGGCATGGTGCTCTTCGCCGTCGGCTCCAGCTCCATTGGCATGGCGGAGGAGTATTTACCCTTCGTACCCATGCTGGTGGCACTGGCCATCGCCCTCAAGATGGATGCGGTGACCGGCGTCGCGGTGATGTGCGTCGGCTACGGTATCGGCTACGGCACCGCCCTGATCAACCCCTTCACCGTCTTCATCGCCCAGGAAGTGGCGGATGTCCCCCAGGGGTCGGGATTGGGCTTCCGCTCCGCCCTGTTGGTGATCTTCCTCATCGTCGGCGTCGCTTATGTTTGGCGCTACGCCGCCAAAGTGCGGGCGGATCCCTCCGCCAGCCTAGTAGCGGATGTCACTCCGGATCCTGCTCTCGCCGGCCAGAAGCACCCCAAGCTCACCACCCGCCACGTGCTGATCCTCATCGCCATCGCCGCCACCATCGGCGTGCTGGTTTGGGGTCTGAAGTTCTGGCATTGGTATCTGGTGGAAATGGGGGCGCTCTTCGCCGGGCTGGGGATCGTGCTGGCCATTCTCGGCCGCCGGAGTCCGGACCGGGCGGCGAAGGACTTTTGCGAGGGCGCCGCGGAGCTCACCACCACCGCCCTGCTCATCGGCTTCGCCCGCGCCATCCAGGTGGTGCTCGACGAAGGTCAGGTGGTGGACACCATCATCTACGGCATGGCCCAGCCGCTCCAGGGGCTGCCGCCGGCGCTGGCCGCGGCGGGGATGTTCGCGGTGCAGAGCCTGTGCAACCTATTCATTCCCTCGGGCAGCGGCCAGGCCTACGTCACCATGCCGCTGATGGCACCGCTGGGGGATTTGGTGGGAGTGCACCGTCAGATCGCCGTGCTGGCCTATCAGTTCGGCGACGGCTTCACCAACATTCTGGTCCCCACCAACGCGGTCTTGGTGGGCATCTTGGCTATCGCCCGCATCCCCTATGACCGCTGGCTGCGCTTCATTCTGCCGTTCATGGTCATGGTGTGGATCCTGGGCAGCGTCGCTCTAGGAGTGGCGGTGGCCATCGGCTGGACGGGGCTCTGAGCTAGCCCCGGTTGGGCCCCGATACCCGACTCCACTATCATCGTCGCTCCCGGCGCCCTCTGCGCCGGGAGCTCATGTTTTGGGAGGGTCCATGAGACCAGCCATCGAAGCAGTGCCCCGGGTGGTCGTCGCCCTGGGCGGCAACGCCATTACTCTGCCCGGCGGCAGCGGCAGCGTGGAGGAGGACTACGCCGGCCTGGAGCAGAGCCTGGCGGGCATCGTCACCCTGGTGGAGCGCGGCTACCGCCTGACCCTGACCCACGGCAACGGCCCGCAGGTGGGTAACCAGATGATTCGGGTCGAACGGGCCCTCGGCGAGGCGCCGGATCTGCCACTCTCGGTGATGGTGGCGGACATCCAGGGCGGTCTCGGCTACATGATGGAGCAGACGCTGCGCAACCAGCTGAGGCGCCGCGGCCTGAAGCGCCAAGTGTGCTGCATCGTGACCCTGGTGGAGGTGGCGCCGGACGACCCGGCGATGAACGAGCCGAGCAAATTCGTCGGTCCCATGATGACCCGCGAGCAAGCCTTGGAGCGCCAGGAGAAAGAGGGTTGGGCGGTCAAGGAGGACCGAGGGCGCGGCTGGCGGCGGGTGGTGCCGTCGCCGGAACCCATCTCCATCGTCGAGCGGGAGAGCATCGAGTTGCTGGTGGCTAGCGACGCCCTGGTGATCACCGCCGGGGGTGGCGGCGTGCCGGTCACCCGAGAGCAGAATGGTGAGCTATCGGCGGTGGGCGGAGTGGTGGACAAGGATCTGGCCTCCACCATTCTCGGCCTGGAGATCGGCGCCACCGAGCTCTACATTCTCACCGGCGTACAGCAGGTCTCCGTGTTCTACGGCGAGCCCGAGGAGCGCAAGCTGGAACGCATCACCGCCGGTGAAGCCCGTCGCTTCCTCGAACAAGGACATTTCCCCGCCGGCTCCATGGGTCCGAAGATCGAAGCGGCCTGCCGATTCGTCGAAGCCGGCGGTAAGCGGGCGCTGATCACCGACGCCGAATCCCTGGTGGCGGCGGTGGATGGAGACGGAAAGGGGGGCCCGGGCACCTGGATCGTACCCAACGAGCCTCTGGTGACCGGCTCCATGTAGAGCCACGACGGCCCGCAGGAACACGAGAGCAGGCTCTCAGAACAGCTGCAGCTGGCGATCGTCGCCGATCACCTTGGCGAACTCCAATCCCAGGAGCTGGAGCACCGGCTCCGCCACCGGCTGCACCTGTTTGCTGACGTAGTGCTCGTGATCCAGCGGCGCGTGGGGCTGTTCCACCGGCTCCGGCCCCCGCTCGGTGATCACGTAGTGGATCAGGTCCCCCCGCCGGGCTTTGAGCTTGCGCGCCGCCACCACGTGGGGCGGCGAGGTGCTGGTGTAGGCCCCCAGGCTCTTGCGCAAAGCCTTGCGGTAGACCAGCAGCTCATCGAGCTCCCCGGCGCGCAGCTGCTTCACCTGCCGATTCAGATACTCGTCCACCGGCTGATCGAAGAACAACCGTTGGTAGAGCTCACGCTGAAGCTGGCGGGCGAGATCGGTCCAATCCCGCCGCACCACCTCCATGCCGGTGAACTCCACCTTCGGTCCGTCCCGGCCTTCCACCAACCCGGCGTAGCGCTTGCGGGCACCGGCGGTGGAGTGGCGCATGGGCGGCAGCATGAGGCGAAGAAAGAGCTTCTCGAGCTCCATTTCCAGCCGGCTCTCCACGCCCCAGGTGGTCTTCAGATGCTCCTCCAAAGCCCGGTTGATGCGAGCCGTCAGCTCGGCCCCGCGCGCCATCACCTCGTCCGCCGGCGGCTGCTGCGCCTCGTCGTCCCGTTGGCCCTCGAGCTGCACAAAGAGACTGTCGGTGTCGCCGTAGAGCACCCGGTGCCCCCAAGCTTCCAGCTGCCCCTGGCTCCACTGGAGGAGCTCGCGGCCAAAGCTGGTGATAGCCGCGGCCAGGGCCGGCTCGTAAAAGCGGCAGGCGGAAGTGCCGAGGACGCCGTAGAAGGAGTTCATCAGGATCTTGATGGCCTGGCTGGCGATCTTGTTGTTCTCCCGCTGGGCCGCCGCCCGGCGCGGGAAGAGCTCGTCCAGCATCGCCGGCAGGATGCCCTGCTGGCGGCGGAAGGCGGCGCCGTTGGGAGCCACCACCAGATCCTCGTCGGGCTCCGGCGACGGCACGTAGCCCAGCGGATCGATGCCAAAGGTGCGGATGAGGCTCGGGTACAGACTCTTGAAGTCGAAGACCAGAACGTTGCGGTAGAGCCCCGGCACCGGCTCCAGCACGTGGCCGCCGAGGGCGGCGGGGCCATCCCCACCACCGGGAGCACCGACGCTGGGGGCCACCAGACCGCGGCGGCCGAGCTCGGTGAGGTAGAGAAAATCGAAGGCCGCGACGGAGCTGGACACTCGGTCCAAGGGCAGGCCGGTGAGCAGGCTGCGCTCCACCGCCAGCTCCACCAACCCCAGCCGATCGAGAATGTCGAGGACCAACCGAGCATCCAGCAGGTTGTAGTCGACCAGGTGCTGGCGATCCTTCCGGAAGGCTTGGAGGATCTCCTGGCCGCGGTCGCCGCCGCTCATCAACTTGCCCTCCCCGAGGACCTCACGGGCGACGAAGTCGAGGGAATGCTCCTCCATGCGAACGAAGGAGCTGCGCAGAAGCTCCAGACCGTCGAGCACCACGCGGCCAGGGATCATCGCCTCCAGATTGGCGCGGCCACCGCGCTGGGGCCTCAGCCGCAAAGGCCGCAACCCCCGCCCCAGATCCAAGCTCACCCGGCAGCGGGAGGCGACCTCCGCCAGCACCCGCAAATCGAAATCCACCAGGTTCCACCCGGTGAGGATGTCCGGATCGAGCTCGGCGAAGCGGTGCACCAAAGCCTTCAGAAGAGCGCCTTCGGACGGAAAGCACCGGGCGCCGTCGGGCACGACCTCGGCCCCGGGCAGGTCCGGTGGAGCCCACAGCAGAACCTCGCTGGCACCACAGCCCCAAAGCGCCACCGAAAACAGACGGCGAGCTCGCGGATCGGTCTCGATGTCCAGGGAGAGCACCGACGGCCGCAAGCTCCAGCGCGCCGGATAGAGACGAGGGTTGTGGAAGGTGCGGTCAAAGCCTGGCACCGCCCCGGGCTCCCCGGAAGCCAGACCGCGGCCCTCGATCTCCAGCGCGGTGCGTACCCCATGATCGATGAGATACCGGCGGGCGAAGCGCACATCCGCTTCGTAGGTGGGAACGCCGGCGCGGTGCAGCCGCTCGCGCAGATCCGGTGTATCGCCGGGCTTGGGAACCAGCACCCGCAGCACCGGCTCTTGGTCGCGCAGGGTGGCTCGCCGGCAGGCTTCCAGGCGCCGGGCCCCCAACTGCTCCGCCAGCTCTCGGTCCCGCTGGCGAATGTAGAAGTGCGGCTGCAGCCGGTCATCGCGGATCAGGAAGCTCTCACCGCTCTCCAGCCGCCCCGCCAGATGGACCACCGCTCGCCCCCTTTGGAGGCGGTACGTGGGCTGTAGGAGGAATCCCCGAACCCTGGCCGGCACCGGATTTCCTTGCCGTGGGGGCTCATTCATGGCAGTCTGGCGGCGCATTCCGAAAGAGATGGGTGGAGCCAAGGGCTGGATTCTCGATGCAGGCTCGGAGCAGCCGTCGCGGAGAACCACCGCCGGCCCTGGAGTGTCGGAGCTTTCGATAGCTGGCTCGATTTGACCACCCTGCAATGTTCCAGTAGCATAAATGACCTTCGGAATGGCCGAAATACGAGCATGATGTCTTTTCTCCACCCCCCCGCCACGCTGGCCACAACAGGTCGCCTGCTCAAAGCAGGCTTCGTTTGCCTGCTCACCAGTCTGCCGATGCTCGCCGCCCTACCGGCGTTGGCGCAAGACCCGATGCCCAGGGCAGCGAGCCCGCTTCTGCGCATCCTCGAGAGCCATAGTTTGGCAGGAGAGCCGGTCGCCAGCGACGAGATTCTAGTCTTCCGGGACGGACTCACCATCGGCCTGCGGCAGCTTCCCGACGGCGCCCGCGAGGTCATCCGAGGCCATGCATCGGCCCAAGAGATGAGCTCGTTGAACCTTGCGCTGGCGGAACATCGCGTGGGCACCCAAACGGCTCGCTGTCAGGTTCAGGATCTGATTCCCAGCTTCACGCTCAACCTCCGGGATCTCGACCACCATGCTTTGATCAGCTGGTTCGGCCGAGACGGACGGCGGTCGCGCCACATGGAGGTCTCACCGTCAGAGGAGATTTTCAGCTCCCGCTGTCATTCTGCCATGGAGCAACTGGCGGTCACCGTGCTGGAATTCAGCCGGAGCATTTTGTCCCGCGCCGAAGAAGAACAGGTCTTCTGGACCTCGCTGCTCTTCGACCTCGACAGCTGGATGTTGACCCCGGAAGTCTGCGAGAGCTGGGGCTTTTCAGAGCGCACCCTGTTGTTCCGAGACGGCCTGGTGCTGAGGCTGGTGGAAGACAACGGCAACTGGTTCCTATTCGGCCGTGCTCAAGCATCCCAGGAAGATATGAGGACGCTCAACCTGGCGCTGGCGGAGCAGCAGGTCGGATTTGCCGCCGGCGACTGCCATCTGTGGTTCTTCCTGCCGTTTCTCCTCGACGAACGCTGCGCGGACTTCACCTGGACTTCCACCGGCACCTGGTTCGGCCGTGGCTCCCGCCGGTCCGTGCTCTACGGCGATGCCACCGTGCAACAGACTTGCTCAGAGAATCAGAAGACCATCCGCCACGCCGTGCTCTCAGGGATTCTCGCCGCCCTCACCAACGAGACAGCGATCTCCGTCACCGGGACCTTCAGCTCGCATTGAGACCGCCCCGAGATCCGGGGGCAGCTAGTACTAGAGCTTAAGCTTGCGGAGCACTCCCAACAATTCCGGGAGTAGGAGCGCGAGGTGAGACTGCTCGGCGTCGGTCAGATGGCCGAGTCCATCCAAGCCGGGGTCGTCTCGGAAGGAGGGGAGTTCCCGCAGAAAGGCTTGCCTCGGGTCGATCCGGGCGACGCCGGCTTCTTCCCTCCGCCGCTGCGGCTCGGCTAGATTCTCGTGATGATCCACCGCTTGAAGCGCGGCCACGAGATCCGCCGCGTCGCACTCCAGTGCGGCGAGAATTTTGTCGATGGTTGCAAAGCTGGGACGCTGTCGGCCGGTCTCGTAGGCACTGAGCATAGGGGCGGTGATTTCCGCCGCCTCCGCCAGATCTGCTTGCCTCAGATTTCGGCGTTGCCGCAGCCTCCGCAAGGCCTTACCAATTTGCGAAAAATCTAGCACCCCCGGGAGTGTACGCAAGGGGGGTAGCGTGATCAATGTTATTACCGAAGTAAGAAACTTTAATATGCGCGTACGCGTTGCACTTCCGCCTATACCGCATACGACAACCCACGCTAGCCCAAACGGCAAGCACGATTCGACCCGTGAGAATGTTCTATCGAAAGCCTCAGCCGCCGAGATCGACGGCGGCTACCGGACGAGGATTGCGCGGCCCGACACCGATCACGGAAAGCAGGAAGATGTATGCGTAGCCGTGAAAGAAAAGATAAAGAAACGGCAGTGAAAGCCACATCTCCCAGCGAATGGCGATGACCAAACAAACGCCGAGATATACCGCCAGCAGCCCTTCGAGGATCACCGCGGCACTACGACCAGCCCGATAGATCTTCGAACGCCACTCCCCGCCGCCCTCTCCAATACTGTACTTCGGTGTCCGATGGAAGACGCCGCCGCGATGGATCAACCCCCCGAGAACCGCCCGGGCATTGTTCACCGACAGACCGATCCCCAGCCCCATGAGCGCCGGCAGCACCAGCAGCTGCCGATACCAGCCACCGCCGCGGGCCACCTGACTGGCGACGTAGAAGACCAATACCGATCCGCTGGCGGCGGCGAAGAGGGGGAGGTCGATCCACAGCAGGGTGTTCGAGAGATGCTCCTTGCGCGCCACCATGGCCGGGAAGACCAGCAAGGAGAGCAAGAACATCAGCACATAGGAGACGTTGTTGGTCAGATGGACAAAGGCCTCCGCCTTGACCCTCAACGGTAGCCGAGCCCGCAGCAACCGCCCCAGAAGCTTGCGCCCGGTCTGGATCGAGCCCTTGGCCCACCGATGCTGCTGGCTCTTGAAGCCATGAATGTCCACCGGCAGCTCTGAGGGTGCCTTGAGCTCCGGAAGATAGAGGAACTTCCAGCCTTCCAGCTGGGCGCGGTAGGACAGATCCAGATCCTCGGTGAGGGTGTCGTGCTGCCAGCCCCCGGCCTCCTCGATGGCTCCCCGGCGCCAGACGCCGGCGGTGCCGTTGAAGTTGAAGAAGCAGCCGCTGCGGTTGCGGGCGGCATGCTCGATGAGGAAGTGACCGTCGAGGAGCACCGCTTGCACCCGGGTTAGCCACGAGAAGCGCCGATTGAGGTGCTCCCAACACGCCTGAACCATGCCGATGCGGGGATCCTGGAAATGCGGCACGGCCTTCCTGAGGAAATGCGGCGGAGGGATGAAATCGGCGTCGAAGACCGCCACCAGGTCGGTGGCACACTGGTGCAGTCCCGCCTCCAGCGCTCCGGCCTTGTAGCCCTCGCGATCGGTGCGGTGCAGGTGGTGAATATTCACTCCCTGACTTCGGTAGTGCTCCACCGCCCCGGCCACCAGACTCCGCGTATCGTCCGTGGAATCATCGAGCACCTGGATTTCCAGCCGCTCCCGGGGATAATCGAGGGCGCACACCGCGTCGATGAGACGCTGGGCCACATAGCGCTCGTTGTACAGTGGCAGCTGCACCGTCACCCCGGGCCAATCTTCCGGCGGCGGCGGTTCCGGCACCCGGCGCAGGTTGCGCAGATACACCCAGACCAAAAAGGACCGGTGCAGGCCGTAGAGGGCCAGGACCGCTAGCACCGAGTAGTACAGCGCCAACAATGGGACATCCAGAGGCAGAGCGTTCAGATCCATCACCGCCCTCTTCCAGGCCCGGGGTGTTCAACCCCCAGGCCTCCCGCTCCGGAGCCTTCGGCCTCCGAGGAGCCCTGGGGCCGGCTCGGGGTTCGGTTGTGGTGTTGGTCGCGGCTCATCTCGGTCTCCTAGTCCTCAACGATCTGGCAGCCCACCGGGGGCTGACTCTCGTCTTCCTCATGCTGGGCTTCGCCGCCCTGTGGCGGGCCCTCCACCGGCTGCGGGGACGAGCCCTGCCGGCGGTCTGGTTGCTGTCTGTAGCTCTGCTGCTCCGACTGCTCCTACTACCTCTGGCGCCAACCCTATCCAACGACATTCTGCGCTACATCTGGGACGGCCGGGTGGTCGCTGCCGGCCACAATCCGTATCTGCTGCCGCCGGAGGCACCAGCCCTCGAGCCCCTGCGGGACGAGCTTTGGGACGGCCTGCATCACCGTGACGTTCCCACCGTATATCCGCCGGTGGCGATGGCGGCCTTCACCTTGGCGGCCTCCGTTCCGGTGCCCCCGGGGGTACAAATCTTCCTGCTCAAGATCCTCTTCATCCTCGGTGACCTGGCGGCTTGCGCCGGCCTAGTGTATCTCGCTGGACGCCATAGTTTGTCCACCGAACGAGTTGCCTGGTACGCCTGGAACCCGCTGGTGGTCCTGGAGGTTGCGGGCATGGGCCATATCGACGCCCTGGGCGTGCCGTGGGTGGTGGCGGCGGTCTGCCTGCTGCCGCTGCACAAGGCCGGAAAGGCACTGACAGCTGGACTGGCCGCCGCCGGCGGAGCCTTGGTGAAGATCGTGCCGCTGCTGGCCATGCCCCTGTGGCTGCGCTTGGCCCGCCACCGCTGGCGCTTCATCGCCGGCGCCCTGGCAGGGCTGACGCTGGTCCTGCCGGTGCTGGTGGCGACTGGTGGCGTACCACCGGGGCTGGTGCGCTACGGGGTCTCCTGGGAATTCAACGGCCCAGTCTACGAACCTCTGTGGCGCGGCCTCGATGCCGTCGGGTCGGACCGCTGGGCGGAGGGCCGCCTCGACGCCCTCAAGCAAGCCACCGGCAAGCACGAGGCCGTCAACCGCCTGTACCCGTTCAACTATCCTCAGCTCCACGCCAAGCTCCTCCTCGCCGCTGGCCTGGGCATCTGGTTGCTGCTCTGCTGGCGCTCCCGGGACCTGGTCGCCGGCACCGGTCGATTGTTCGGCGGCATGCTGCTCTTCTCCGCTACTCTCTATCCCTGGTATTTGCTCTGGGTGCTGCCGTGGGCCGCCCTCTGCCGCCAGCCCGCGTGGCTGTTGCTGTCGGCGCTGATGCCCTTGTCGTACCTGGCCCAGGGAACCGAGCTGCCGCTCTTCCCGGGGATTTTTCTGCTCATCTGGCTGCCCTTCGCCGCCGTTCATCTTCGGTATCGCCGATGGTCTATCGACTGACCCTTTCTTATCGCGGGACTCGCTTCGCCGGCTGGCAGCGTCAGGACAACGCCCTGGCAGTGCAACAGGTGGTGGAGGAGGCCCTGGAAGATCTCTTCGGTGAGCTGCTGCGGGTGGTCGCCGCAAGCCGCACCGACGCCGGGGTCCACGCTCGGGGGCAAAGCGCCCACGTGTACCTGCCGCGGCCGTTTCCGGAACGCGGTCTGGTGCACGCCGTCAATCACCGGCTTCCCGAAGACATACGGTTGATGGCGGCCCATCGGATGGATGACGGCTTTCACTCCCTGGCCTGTGCCCAAGGCAAGGAGTACCGCTACCGGGTCTGCCTGGCCGAGTTCACCTCGCCGCTGGAAAGCCTGTTCACCGCTCCCTGGCTCTACCCGGTGGACTTCGAGCTGCTGGCCCAGGCCACCCGGCACATCGTCGGGCACCATGACTTCAGCGCCTTCGCCCTGTCGGGAAGCTCCCACAAGCATCCCTGGCGGCGGGTCACGGCGGCGGTCTGGTACCGCCGCGGAAGGCAGCTGGAGTTGCGCATCCGGGGAGACGGTTTCCTCCGGGGGATGGTGCGCTGCCTGGTGGGGACCCTCCTGGAGGTGGGCTCCGGCCGCCGCAGCCTGGAGGATCTGCAGCGCCTCCTCGGCGGCGCCACCCGGCCGGAGGCGGGACCCACGGCTCCCGCCCAAGGCCTGGTGCTGCAGGAAGTCTTCTACCCACCGCCCTGGAACCGGGACTGACCAACCCTTGCGGTTCGCCTGGGAGTCTTCGCGAGATTCAAACCAGGACGACACCCATCGCGCCGCCAGCACCGCTCGGCCTGATCGAATGTGGTAACTTTGCCCCCCAGATCATGGTAGATCCCTCCAAGCTTGCGCAACCCGGTTCGCCGGAAGAGCTCGTGCTCCGGCGCCTCGACCGGGAGCACCTCCCCCGCCACATCGCGGTGATCATGGACGGCAACGGCCGCTGGGCCACCGGCCGCGGATTGCCGCGGGTGGAAGGTCATCGGGCCGGCGTTGAAGCGGTGCGGGAAACCATCGAAGCGGCGGCGGGGCTGGAGCTCGACGTGCTCACCCTCTACGCCTTCTCGGTGGAGAACCGCAAACGACCACGCTCCGAAGTGTGGACGTTGATGAACCTGCTCAAGGAGTACATCACCCGCGAGCTGGAGCGGCTGGTGGAAGCGCGGGTGCGGCTGCGGGTCATCGGCCGCTGGCGGGAGCTCGACCGTTCGGTGGTGGAAGCCCTCGAACGGGGCCTGGAGGCCACCGCCCACTGCGACGGCATGACCCTCAACGTCGCCCTCAACTACTCCGGCCGCAGCGAGATCGTCGACGCCTGCCGGCGCATCGTCACCGACTGGGCGGCGGGCAAGGGCGCGGACATCGACGAGCAGACCATCGGCCGGTACCTGCACACCGCCGATCAGCCGGACCCGGACCTGGTGATCCGCACCTCCGGCGAGATGCGCCTGTCCAATTTTCTGCTCTGGCAGGTGGCGTACTCGGAGATCTGGGTGACGGACAAGCTGTGGCCAGATTTCCGCAAGATCGACTTTTTCCAAGCGGTGCTGGACTTCCAGCATCGGGAGCGCCGCTTCGGCGGCCTCGCCTCGTCCGGACAGGCTCGCCGGCGCCGGACCTCATAACCGACATGAAACGCGTTCTCACCGGGATCGTAGGCGTCAGCCTGGGATTGGCCGCCGCCTTCTACCTCGACGGGCTGTGGTTTTTCCTCGGCTGTGCCCTGGTGATGATCATGGCCATCCGCGAGTTCAACCGCATCGGCCGGCAATGGGCCCCTGCCGCTCCCCTGGGGCTGCTGGTGATCTCGGTCCCCGTCTACGGCTACGCCCTGGCCTGGCTGCCAGCGGTGCCCGAGCACCGCCTCTTCGTGACCGTCTTGGGCCTCGGCCTGGGATTGGGCATGGGTGCCGGGCTGGCGGTGCTCCTGGGCCGCACGCCGGTCAGCCAAAGCCTCAGCGCCGCCGGCCTGTTGGTCCTCGGCACCCTTTACTTCGCCCTCCCGCTGGCGGCTCTGGTTCAGCTGCAGCGCCTCAGCACCTGGGTCCTGGCCCTCACCCTGGCGGTGATCTGGGCCGGCGACGTGGCGGCCCTCTACATCGGCCGCAGTTTCGGGCGCCACAAGCTGGCGCCGGTGGTCAGCCCCAACAAGAGCTGGGAGGGAGCGGTCGCCGGCCTGGTCGCCGGGCTGGTGGTGGTGGCGGTGTGGAGCTGGGCGATCCTGCACCGCGTCGACCCCGCCCTCATCGCCATCGGCGCCGCCACCGCTGTCGCGGCCCAGCTCGGCGACTTGGTGGAGTCCCTGTACAAGCGTGGCGCCGGCATCAAGGACTCCGGACACCTGCTACCGGGCCATGGCGGAATGTACGACCGCATCGACGCGTTGCTCTTCGGGGCGCCGGTTATGCTCCTCGGCCTGCTGTGGATCGACTTCCATGCGCCCTTTTGATCGTTGGTGAGCACCGGAGAGACCCTAGGCCGAGAAATGCCCAGGCCGGGAGATGCCTGAGCCGGCCGTGACGGGCTGAGCCCGATCCAGTATGCTCTGGGCTCACTGCTCACTCCGGAGAGCCATCCTCCCGGAGCCAGCTCGAATCCCCGGAGAGATAGAACCTCCGGAAATTCGCGGCATCGATTCCAGCCGCCCGGACCCTCGAGCTTCCCGAACTCTTCCCACTCCTTCGAGGTCAGCCCCATGGAGCTTCTGAACCAGATCGTCTCCGGCATCACCGCCTTCGCCTCCAACGGACTCGCCCTGGTGGTGGTCCTGGGCGTCGTCATCTTCGTCCACGAGGCCGGCCACATGGTGGTGGCCAAGCTCTTCGGCGTCCGGGTGGAGACCTTCTCCCTCGGCTTCGGCAAGCGCCTGTGGGGCTTCAAACGCGGTGAGACCGATTACCGGGTCTCCCTCATCCCCCTCGGGGGCTACGTCAAGATGAGCGGCGAGCTTCCCGGCGAGGGCGAGGGAGACGAGGCCGACTTCAACAACAAGCCACGCTGGCAGCGCTTTCTGATCTATCTGGCCGGCCCGGCCATGAACGCCGTACTGGCGGTGCTGCTCATCGCCCTGGTCTTCATGTGGGGCATCGCGGTACCGGCGCTGCCGGACATCCCGGCGCGGGTCGGCTTCGTGCAGGAAGACTCCTCCGCCGCCCAGGCGGGCATCGCTCCCGGCGACCGGATCCTGGAGGTGGACGGCGAGCCGGTGGAGAAGTGGGACCGGGTGCAGGTGCTCCTGATGACCGCCACGGACCGCTCCGTCAACCTGCTCCTGGAGCGCGACGGAGAGCGCTTCGAGGCAGCGGTGACGCCCCAACCCATCCCCGAGATGTCCCTCAACGACACCGCCGGCATCCTGCCGGAGGAGCTGCTCAGCGTCACCCAGGTGGTGGCCGGCGACCCGGCGGAGGGGGCGGGCTTCCAGGCCGGTGACCGATTGGAAGCGGTGGACGGCCGACCGGTGACCTCGGCGGAGGAGTTCATCAGCTACATCAGCGAGCGCCCGGGGCAGGAGGTCGCCATCGCCATCCTGCGGGACGGCCAGGAGATGACCCTGCCGGTCACCCCCAAGGATGTCGGCGGTGCCGGCAAGATCGGCGTCGGCGTTGGCCTCTACCAGCGCTACGGTCCCGGCCAGGCGCTGGTGGAGAGCGTGCGCCACAACATCCAGATCATCAGCCAGACCGGCTTCGTGCTGAAAAATATCTTCACCCGCCGCATCTCCGCCGAGAGCGCCCTCTCCGGCCCCATCGAGATCGCCCGCATCAGCGGTGGCGCGGCGCGGGTGGGCCTGCGCTACCTGATCTACACCATGGGCCTCATCAGCATCAGCATCGGCGTCCTCAACCTGCTCCCCATCCCGGTTCTCGACGGCGGCCAGATGGTCCTGCTGACGGTGGAGGGAGTGATCCGGCGAGATTTGCCGGAGGGCGTCAAGAACCTGATCAACAACGTCGGTTTCGTGCTCATCCTGCTGATCATGCTGACGGTGATCTTCTTCGACCTGAAGAAGAATCTTCTGCCTTGAGCTGCTACGCCAAGGAGCCTGAACTGCGGGGCTGGGGAAGGTAAAATGCCCAGCATTAGGATCGCCGGCACTGGAATGCCCGGCGCTAGAATCTACGGCATGGAGCCCCCACCTTGCGCCTGACCTTCGACCAGCCCCCGGATTCCCCCCGCGGCGGCAAGAACGCGGCCGGAGAGCGCTCCATGCCTCCCTGGCTCGCCTGGCTCTTGCGCTGGGGGCTACGCCTGGCCTACGTCGGCGCCCTCATCCTGGTCTGTGGCCTCACCGCCTACACCGCCTTCAGCCTCTTCGTGCGCAGCGGCGTCACCCGCGTGCCACCGGTTCAGGGCATGACCCTGGAGGAGGCTACCGGCGTGGTGGCGGACCAGGGCCTGTCCTTGCGCCACGAGGCCACGGAGGACGACTTCGACCCCGAGGTGCCGGCAGGCAAGGTATTGCGCCAGACCCCTGGCGCCCGCACCCTGGTCAAGCGCGGTAGCGAGATCGAGATCGCCCTCTCCCTGGGGCCCCAGGTACTGGAGGTCCAGGACCTGACGGGGCAGACCGCCCAAGCGGCGCAGGTCGCCCTCGCCGCCTCGGGTCTCGCCGCGGGCCGCCGGCTGGACGTCTACACCCGCGACGCCGCCACCGGCACGGTGGTGGAACAGAATCCGGCGCCGGAACAGGAAGTAGCCCCCGGCCAGCCGGTGGACCTGCTGGTCAGCCGGGGTAGCCGCGAAGCGGTCTACATCATGCCCGACCTGGTGTATCGAGACTTCGAGGAGGTCCGGCGCTTCTTCACGCAACGGGGATTCCGCCTGGGAAGCATCAAATACGAAGTCTACGAGGGCATCTCCGAGGGTGTTATCCTCCGGCAGTTCCCGTTGGCGGGGCATCCCCTGCATCGCCAGGACACGGTGTCCTTGGTGGTCTCCCAAACCGCCGACGGCACCATCACTCCATGAAGCTCTTCCCATGAAGCTAGCCCCGTCCATTCTGTCCGCCGACCTGGCCGATCTGGCCACCGCCGCCCAACAATGCGCCGACGGCGGTGCAGACCTGATCCACTTCGACGTCATGGACGGCCATTTCGTCCCCAATCTGACCTTTGGCATCCCGGTCCTGGCGGCCCTATGCCGACGCGCCCAGCTGCCGGTGGACGTCCACCTGATGGTGGAGGACCCGGATCGGCTGCTGGACGGCTATCTCGAGGCCGGCGCGGCGCGGGTGGCGGTGCATTGGGAAGCCGCAGTGCATCTGGACCGCACCCTGGCCCGCATCCGTGAAGGCGGCGCCCTGGCCGGCGTCGCCCTCAACCCGGCGACGCCGGTGGAGAGCATTTTCGACCTGGCGGAGCGCCTGGACTTCGTGCTCCTGATGTCGGTGAACCCCGGCTTCAGCGGCCAGCCCTTCCTGCCCTACACTTTGGACAAAGCGCGGCGGCTGCGGCGCTGGATTGCCGAGACGGGAGCCTCCGTGGAGGTGGAGATGGACGGCGGGCTGGGCCCCCGGACCATCCGCCAGGCGGTAGAGGCGGGAGTCGACACCTGCGTCGCCGGTTCCGCCGTCTTCGGAGCTCCGGACCCCTTGGCCGCCATGGCCGAGCTGCGACGCCTGGCCACCTAGATTGGGCCTCCAAAGTGGCCACCGAGGAGACTGTATGAAGCGATTCCCCGCCATCCGCCTGCTAGTTCCGATGCTGATCCTACCGGCGTTGCTGCTCGCCACGGCCTGCGGCAAGAAGGACGATCCCATCCTCGCCCTGTCGGCGGAGGAGTCGCTGGAGATGGGCCAGCAATGGCTGGCGAAGGAGAAGTACTACAAGGCGCGGCGTCACTTCACTCATGCCTTCGAGGTGGCGCCCAACACCAGCCTCGGCCGCGAGGCCCTGCTGCTGGCCGCCGACACCTTCTTCCAGCAGGGCGGAGAGGCCAACCTGATCCAGGCGGAGGCCAAGTACCGAGACTTCCTCAACCGCTATCCCACCAGCGATCGCGCTCCCTATGTCCAGCTGCAGATCGCCAACTCCCTGGCCCGCCGCATCGACCGTCCGGACCGGGACCAGACCGCCGCGGAGCAAGCTCTCGTCGCCTACCAGGAAGTGCTACGCCTGTACCCCACCAGTGACTACGGCGCCGAGGCCCGGGAATCCATCGTCAAGGTGCGCCATCAGCTGGCGGAGCACGAGTTCGGCGTCGGCAACTTCTATCTGCGCTACGGCCTCGCCCTGTCGGCGGTGAATCGCTTCCTCGGCCTGCTGGAGGACTTCCCCGACTACGACCAAAAAGACAAGATCTACTTCTACCTGGGCAAGGCCTATTTCGAGGGTCGAGCGCTGGTCGAGGCGGACAAATACTTCAGCAAGCTGCGGCGCGAGTTCCCCGACAGCGAGTACACCAAAGACATCCCCAAGATCGATCCTGACGAGCTCGCCGCCGCCATCGCTGCGGAAGCCGCCCGCGACGAAGAGGGCGAGGCCACCGGCGGCGGAAGCGACCAGGACCCAGATTTCGAGACCGTAGAGGAGAGTCAGTCATGAAGCATTGGACGCCGCTGATCCTCGTCGTTCTCCTGACTACCGGCTGTAGCGCCGCCCTGAGCCCGCAGCGCGCCACCGACTCCGCTTCCGAGATCGAGGAGCTCAAGCGCCGGGTCTTAGAGCTGCAAAAGCAGAGCACGGTGCACGAGCTGGAAATCGATCGCCTGCGCCAGCGCCTGGCCGCCCTGGAGGGTCCCGCCGCCAACCGCCGCGGCAGCACCGGCGACAACCAGCCCGCAGAACGACTCGCCGCCACCCGGCGCACACCGCCACCCCGGCGAGTGATCGAGGAGACTCCGCCACCGCCGCCCCGACAGCCGCGCATCGATGAATCGAACCTCGACGAGGAAGCCTTCGGCCAGCCCGTCGAGCCGCCCTTGGACTCGAACACCGGAAGCCGTCGAAGCAACGGGCAGGGCGAAGCCGGAGCCGGAACCCCCAGCGCGGCGGTGCGGGCGGTACCGCCCCCGGGCCAAACCCCGGAGCCGACACCGACTCCGCAGAACAACGCCGACCCGGTGCCCCCGGAAGCCCAAGCCCTCTACGATCAGGGCTACACGCGCTACCACGAAGGGCGCTTCATCGACGCCGAATCCACCTTCCGCCGCTTTCTCCAGAGCTACTCCAACACCGACCTGGCGGACAACGCCCAATATTGGATCGGCGAGAGCCGCTACGCGCGCAAGGACTTCCAGGGTGCTCTGTCAGCATTCCGCGAAACGGTGCAGCGCTTCCCCGACGGCAACAAGGTCCCGGACGCCATGATCAAGGCCGGCCAGTGCTTCGAGAAGGTCGGCGACCGCAGCGCCGCCCGCGACACCTATCGCGAGGTGATGGAGCGCTTCCCCAACTCGGTCGCCGCCGTCGCCGCCGCCGAGTACCTCGAAGAGCTCCGCTGACCCCGCCTCCCCCGCCCGCCGCGGTGCACTTTGGGATTCATCGAGGGAAATCCCTCATGCATCACTTGAAGCTTCGCCGTCTAAACCTTGACTGGAGCGGGGAAAAGCGATATTTTTGGCATAGAAATCTCGCTATACGCTAGAGTTCCGCGCTATGATCGGCGAGTAGCGTACAATGCGCATGCATCGACCCCACCTGAATCGAGCTCGGGAGCCGTAGGATGGTCAACAGGCGAATCGTTCTCTATTGCACCGCCTTCCTGGTCGGGTTCGCAGGACTGTGTACCGGCGCTCAAGCCGCCAGCCTGCCGCCCCAAGACCTTCATCTGGAAGGAGATCACTGGACCGCTTGGCATCCGCCAGCGGAATTCCCGGACGGCGCGCAGATCTACACCATCCGCTCCGGCGACACCCTCTGGGACCTCGCCAACCGCTTCTACGCCAACCCCTACCTTTGGCCACAGATCTGGGAAGCCAACCAGTACATTCTGGACGCCCACTGGATTTACCCCGGTGACCCGCTGGTGGTAGGCATGAAGGTGGTGACGCCGGACGAGTTGGCGGACGGTGACGCCTCCGACGATCCCTTCGCCACCGGCGATGAGGAAAGCGTGGAGGAGCCGGTGGAAGCCTCGGAGGTCGTCGGCGTCCTCAGCCTCGAGGAAGCGCTGGGACCACCGGAGGCTTTGGGCTCCTCCAGCGATATCTACTGCAGCGGCTTCATCGGCGACCTGGACGAAGACTTCGGCTATTCCATCGTCGGCACCGAATACGACGCCCTGAATCCTCAGCTCTCCGGCGGGCTGAACGAATACAAAGAAGACAAGATTCGCGATACCAGCATCTACGGTGGATCGCTGGACACCCTCCGCTACGGAGTTTCCACCGGCGATGTGGTGTACCTCAACGGAGGCCGGGAAGCCGGGCTGTCCGCGGGCCAGCTGTTCACGGCGGTGGAAGCCGGGGAGAAGGTATTGCACCCCATCACCGGCGAGACCTTCGGCCGTTACTACCAGCAGCTAGGACGCATCCGAGTGCTCTCCGTGCAAGAAAGCTCCGCCATCGCTGAGATTACCGGCGAGGTCTGCGGGCGCATCACCGTCGGCTCCAAGCTGCGCCGCTTCGAGCCCGAACCGGTGCCTCTGGGCCGCCGCGGGCTGGTCCGGCCGCTCAACTACCCCAGCCCCGCCGAGGCCTTGGAAGATGCACCGGTGATTCTGCACTCCGACGACAGCGTCATCAGCATCGGGTCGGACCACATCGTGCACATCGACCGCGGCTCCGAAGACGATGTCGTACAGGGCGACCTGTTTACCGTGTACCGCATCAACAAGCCCGGCTTGCCGCCTCTGATCCTCGGCGAGCTCGCGGTTCTGTCGGTCAGCCGCCACTCCGCGGTGGCCCGCGTGCTGGAGACCCGTTTCCCGATTTTCGTCGGCGATCGCCTCGAGCTGAAATAGCGCCCCTTCCGACTCATCTGCGCCTTCCTTCGGCCTACAACGATAGACAAGACTGTGCTACTGTAAGAGTCTTTCGAGAAAGCGAGGTAGGCGTGAAGGAGCAGAGTCTGAACGGCCGGATGGGCGCGCTCGTCCATGAGCTGGTACGCCGCGGCCTGACGTTGGAACAAGCCAGGAAAGAGTTCGAGCGGCAGTTCATCGTCGCCTCCCTGAAATGCCATGATGGCAGTGTCGGGCGCTCGGCCAAGTCCCTGGGGATCCACCGCAACACTCTGCGCAACAAAGTCTCCAACCTCGGCATCGAAGCGGACGAGTATCTCTCCGCCAGCCCCAAGCGTTCCCGCCGCCGGAGCAACCGTTCCACCGACGCCTGACCCCCCGTAGGATGTGGGCCTAAGTTCTGGCCCTATCAACACTTCCAGCCTTCGCTTCCAGACCTGCCCCACGCATCCGGGGACTCACCGCCCTCCCGACAGCCGAATTTCACGCCTCGTTGCCGCCCTCCCCTCTCCTTTTTGGCACAGATCTAGCATCAACTGACCTTCGAGTACTACTGCCCTCGGTGTATCTACCCAGGGCTTTGTGGATCGTCCGGCGCACCATCCAAGCTCGATACTCCCCATGCTCCGCCGCGACGATCCGCCAATTTTCAAACAACCGCCAGTTCTGCGAGACTGGCGTCAGAAACCACTTTGGAGTGTGTCTGAAATGTTTCCACGACTCTGGAAGATCTGCACCGGCGCTCTAGCCCTGGGGCTGATTCTGCTTCCGGGGAGCGGATACTCCTCCTCCTCCGACAGCTCCTGGCGGCCCACGCCGCCGGACGAGCGCCACATCGCTGCGCTGGAAGAACTTTCCAGCTGGCTGGGCCAGGCCGAGGAAGCCGCCAGCGGCACCTCCCTACGCCTCTCCCAGGACCTACGCAAGGCCATCAAGCGGCGCTCGGAAAGCTTCGAGCTGCTGCGCGCCTTCAACGGTGACGGTGCTCTCGAAGACCAGCTGAAGTTCGTGCCTTTCGGCACCGACATCTACAAGGCGGCCAAGACCCACGGGGTCGATCCTCTGCTGCTGGCCTCGCTGGTCGAGGTGGAGTCCAACTTCTCTCCCCGGGCCATGTCCTCCAAGGGCGCCGTCGGCCTGACCCAGGTTCTGCCCTCCACCGCCGGCTATGCCGTCGCGGAGCTGCACAACCCGACCCTCAACCTGGAACAGGGGGCCACCTACCTGAGAGCCCAGCTGGACCGTTTTGGCGGGGATTTGGAGCTCGCCCTGGCGGCCTACAACGCCGGACCCTACGCGGTGAAGCGCTTCGCCGGCATTCCGCCCTACCGGGAAACCCGGCGCTATGTCGACAAGGTGCTCGCCATCTACGTCGGCCACTACCGGGATCTTTGGCAGGGGTCCGCCGCCAGCGACTTGTTGGTCCACTGACCACACGACCGGCCTCTCCGGATGGAGACGAACCCCGAGATGAGCTCATCGCTCATCTCGGGGTTCTTTGCGTAAGGGGCTTCTTTGCGTACGGGGGTCGCCTGCCTTGGGGGTTCCTGCGGATCGCGGAAACCCGGTGCCCGCCTGGCACTCGAGGCCGTTCTGACACGCTCCACTCTTCGGCTGGGCGAAGAGCCGACCGAAGCGATCGTTCGGAGTCGAGAAAGAGGGGCAGAAATGTGGGGCGGCCGCTCGCGGGAAGACCCGGGACTCAGCGGCCAGGAGCGGCGGGAAGGCGCGGGATGCCCCGGGGGGGAAGGTTCAGGACGAGCGCTGCTTGGAGTTGTCGCTGTCCTCGAGCTTGTCGTCGTCGGAATTCACGCTGCGCTTGAAGTTGCGGATGCCCTCGCCCAGCCCACGGCCGATCTGGGGCAGGCGGCTGGCACCAAAGAGCACGACGATGATCAGGAAGATGACGATCAGCTCTGGAACGCCTAAGCTCGGCATAAGGTTTCTCCTCTCTCAACGGGCCCGATGAGCGGGCACCAGAAGGCAGTCTAGCAGACTTGTTAGGAGGCTAGAGCGCCCCGAAGCAGGTCCAACGCCGCCCATCCGGGCATTGCCTCTCAGCCCAGACCGGCGTCCCAAATTTGTAGCCTCGACGGGGCGTCGAGCTGTGCCTCGCTCATCCCTCTCGCGCTTCGAGCCGGAGCTCCGCCACCTCCGCCCGTAAATCCTCGATGAGATGCTCCAGATTCCGCTGATGGGTGCGGAAGCTCAGGATGCAGATGCGCAGCACGAAGCGGCCGTGGAGGCGGGTGCCGGTGAGCATCACTCTGCCCCGACGGTTGATGCGATCCAGAAGCTCTCGATTGGCGGCGTCGAGGAGGTCCTCCGCCAGTGGCTCCCCCTCGGCACCAGCCAAGATCAACCGGAACGCCAGGAGCGAGAGCTGGGGCGGAGCGGCGATGCGGATCCCTTCGATCCTCGCCAGCTCACCACAAGTCCAGTGGGCCAGGTCGAGCTTCTCGTCGAGAGCGGTGCGAAACGGCTCGACTCCCAGGAGCTTCATCGGCAGCCAAACCCGTAGTCCGCGGAACTCCCGGGACAGCTCCGGCGACACCGCTGAAAAGTCGATGCGGTTGGGATCCTCCTGCAGCGCCGGCATGTAGTCCGCACTGGCGGCGTGGGAACGATGGAGGGCGCCCAGATCGCGGACCAACAAGCAGCCGGTGCCGTAGGGGAGGAATAGACCCTTGTGGGGATCGAGGGTGATGGAATCGGCCCGCTCCAGCCCCGCCAGCGCCCGCCGGCCACGGTCGGTGAGGGCGAAGAACCCTCCGTAGGCGGCGTCGGCGTGCAGCCACAGGCCGTGGTGGCGCGCGATTTCCGCCAGCCTCGGCAGCGGATCGACGGCGCCGGTGTTGGTGGTGCCGGCGTTGCCCACCAGCAGGAACGGCTGGTAGCCCTCCGCCCGGTCGGCGGCGAGCTGCTCCTCCAGGGCGTCGAGACGGATGCGTTGCTCATCATCCACCGGGATGGAGCGGAAATTCTGCGGCGGGAATCCGGCCAGGCGCAGGGCCTTGTGGATGCAGTGATGGGTTTGATCCGATCCATAGGCGGTACCGCGCAGGAAATTCTCCGGGAGATGTTTGTGCCGAGCCGCCACCACCGCGCTCAGACTGGCGATGGAACCACCGGAGGAAAGAAAACCGCCGGCGGTGGCGGGATAGCCGACCATGGCACAGAACCACCGGATGACATTGATCTCCAACTGCACCAGCCCCGGCGCCGCGCTCCACACCGTGGTGTACCGGTTGATGGAGTCGGCGATGAGATCCGCCAGAGCGGTGAAGAAGAGACCGCCGCCGGGCACGTAGGCCAGGAAACCCGGTCCTGCGGTATTGAAGCTCTTGGGCGCCAGGCGATGAAAGAGCCGATGGAGAATCTGCTCCAACGGCTCGACCTCCGGCGGCCAGCCCTCCCGCACCGACTCCGCCAGCTCGGCGCTCCCCTCGAGATCCACCGAAGGCTGCTCGCCGAGGCTGTCGAGATGCTCGGCGATGCTCTCTCCCACCACCGCCAGCAGCCGCCGAATCTCGTCTCCCGAAGGCTCCAGCGGATACCGCCGCTGGCCGGTGGCCGACGCTCTGGCTTGTGAATCGTTCTCGCCCATGCTGCTCCTCGGCCGAGAACCGCTGGGCCCGTGGTATCCAAAGCCCCTCTTCGTCCCGGCGTGAAGCATTCTAGAGGACACAGCGAGCCGGCGGCCGGAACCGGCGGCGGCTTTCCGGAGTCTAAAGAAGATATGAGGACCCTCTCAGCGCTCACCACCCTCCTGCTCACCAGCAGCCTCCTCGCCGGCTGCGCGGGCGAGTCGCCCAGGTTCCAGCGCCTGATCCTGGGTGGAGAAGGTGGCAACGAGCTCGTGGGCAACTGGTATGCGCCGGGTGGATCGTTGGAGATGCAGATCCGGCGCACCGACGAGGGAAGCTTGAGCGCCGACTTCCGGATGCGTCCTGGCGGCGCTGCTCTTCTGGCAACCTGGACCGAGGGGGAGGATCTTCATGTTCGCATCGATGGTCTCGGCGGCCCCCGCACGGTGATCCTACGGCGCCTCCAGGGCCCCGACCTGCTTCCTCCAGGGTCCGACGCCTGCCTCGGCGCCCACCACGTCTGGCTCTTCCGCAACCCTCACCCGTCGTGGATCGCCTCCGAGAGGCTTCGGGAGCATGGCCACCAGGTTGGCCGAGTGGCGGAGGATGCCTTTGACTGGCTGGTCCGAGCGCTCTGAGACTTCCCTCCAGCCTCCAAACCAGGCCCCATGGCTTCTTCACCCTCCCCCGATGGCGGCTGATCGCCCAGCCCACTCATCGAGAAGCAGAACGCAACTTCCGCGAGACACTGATTCTTGCTGACAAGGCACTAAAATACTCATCGAGAGATGCTTACACCTCTCGGAAAATGCCCCTGGATGCATTGCACCCTCACTAGAACACTGCTATCTTGCAGATCGGTCTCATTCACTTGATTGAGCTTTTGCCGCCGTGAGCACCTGCGCCGTGCTCGGCAGCGGCTGCTATTCCAAGGTCCGCAGACCCCTGTTCTTTGGGCTTGCCGGACGCTGCGCTCGGAAACTCTCGTGGCCGAGAATCCATCCTGCGCTTCAACCTGCGAGCCGTCCTTAGTGAACCCGTTTTGGGAGGATCGACCATGATTCGACGGACTCTTTCTTTTCTAGCCATTGCCCTCGTCGCCCTGCCGGTGGCCGCGGGCCCACTCAGCAGCAGCGCTGGCGATGTGCGGGTGGACCACCCCCGCGTCTACCGCTCGGCCCCCGGTGAGTCCCTCACCGCGCCGTCTCAGGCCGCTGCCGCAACGGTGGTCGCCGACTTCCTGCGCTCCGCCCTGCACGAAGACACCACCGTCAGCACCCTCGTGGTGGCCAGCGAGGCCCGGGCCGAGAAGTCCGGCCTCACCCACCTGCGGGGCGTCCAGCACTACGGCGGCCTGGAGGTCTTCGGCAGCTACTTCAAGGCCACGGTAGGGGCCCAGGGTGAGCTGGTACACCTGATCGAGAACTTGGTGGCGCCGCCTGTGGAGGGCGTACAGCCCGCCCGCATCACCGCTCAGGATGCCCTCAACTCGGCCCTGGCGGAACACCACCCCGCCTTCGAGAGCAAGCTCGCCGAGACCGAGAGCTTCGGCAACACCATCGTCTTCTCCGGCGGCGACTACTTCTTCAGCTCGCCGAAGGTCACCCGGGTGGCCGTGCCCATGACCAACGACCGCATGGTCGAGGGCTTCCTGGTGGAGACCTGGTCCAACGCGGACAATCTCCTGCACCACACCCTGGTCAACGGCCAGGGCCGGGTCGTAGGCTCGGAGCTGCGCACCAACACCGACTCCTACAACGTCTTTCCGGATCACCCGGGCAACAGCAGCCAGACCGTGATGTCCGGCCCCGGCGCCGGCAACACCGAGTCGCCCAACGGCTGGCTCTCCGGCAGCCAGACCACCGTCAACATCTCCGGCAACAACGTTCACGCCTACCTCGACACCAACAACAGCGGTTCCCCGGATGCGGGCGGTAGCGCGGTCACGGACGGCAACTTCCTGACCTCCGCCAACCTCAGCCAGAGCCCCTCCACCAACACCAACAAGGCGGTGGCGGTGCAGAACCTCTTCTTCCTCAACAACGTCATCCACGACAAGCTCTACAGCCACGGCTTCGTCGAGGGCGTGGGCAACTTCCAGAACGACAACTTCGGCAACGGCGGCAGCGGCGGCGATGCCGTCAACGCCGAGGCTCAAGACGGCGGCGGCACCAACAACGCCAACTTCTCCACCCCGTCTGACGGCTCTCCGGGCCGCATGCAGATGTACCTTTGGACCTTCTCGAGCCCCAACCGCGACGGCGACCTGGACTCGGACATCGTCTGGCACGAGTACTGCCATGGTCTGACCTGGCGCATGATCGGCAACATGAGCGGTCCCATGTCCGGCGCCATCGGTGAGGGCATGAGCGATTGCTGCTCGCTGCTCACCAACCTCAACCCGGTGGTCGGCGAGTACTCCTACAACAACCCCAACGGCATCCGTTCCGAGCCCTACGACAGCTACAGCCGCACTTATGGCGACTTCGACGGCGGCTCGGTGCACTTCGATGGCGAGATCTACGCCTCCGCCTGCTGGCGGATGATCGAGAACTTCCAGAACAACGGCCGCAGCATCGACACCCTGTGGGATTACGTGGTCGGCGGCATGAACTTCACGCCTTCCGGCCCGGCCATGGAAGACATGCGCGACGGCATCCTGCAGGCCGCCAGCGGCAGCGGCGACGAATGCCTGATCTGGGAATCCTTCGCTGCGAGCGGTATTGGTGATGGAGCTGCGGCCACGGTGAGCGGCGGCGGCGGTCCCTTCGGCGGTGGCAGCGTCACCGTCACCGAGTCCTTCACCCTGCCGCCGGAGTGCTCCAGCTGCACCATCACGGAGCCCACCGAGGCAACCTGTGATGACGGCATCGACAACGACTGCGACGGCTTCATCGACGGCGCCGACAGCGACTGCGGTGGCGGCACCTGCTCTCCCGTGGGCGCCTCCTGCAGCGTGGACGACGACTGCTGCTCGCTGAAGTGCAAGGGCCCGTCGGGCCGCAAGACCTGCAAGTAAGGCTCCGCTCTTCGCGGAAGTCTCGAAGGGGCTCCTCCCGGCTGGGGGGAGCCCCTTTTCTTAGAGACCGAAGGGGTAGGTGTCCGGCAGGCCCGCCACCTCGTGGCTTTCCAGCGGGCGGAGGGCTTGGGTCTCGTCGAACCAGACGTATTCGTCGAACTGGCGCGGCAGGTGAGCGGCGAAGTAGTGGCTTGCCAGCTCGGTCTCCGGCCGGTAGATGACGCCGATGGCGCGTTCCAGGAGAGGCTCCATCAGCCGCCGGCGCAGCTCTCCCTCGGGCCGCAGGGGGAGCAGGAAGCGGGGGACGCCGGAGTCGTGGCACAGCCGTTCGTAGCTGCGCTCCAGGGACGGCTGCACCTGCTTGATCTCCAATTCGCCTCCCCAGTCACTGGCCGCCGCCACCGTCCCCTGGTGGGTGCCGAAGCCAACGTTGTAGACCTCGGCACCGAAGCGCTGCCGGCAGAGTTGCCCGAGGTTGTGCTCGCCGCGCACTCCCATCTCCGTCGCCCGGGCGTCGCCCAGGTGCGAATTGTGGGCCCAGACCACCGCCTTCGCATCCGGCCCGCGAGCTTCCAGGACGCGCTCCAGGGTTTCCATCATGTGGCTGTCCCGCAAATTCCAGGACTTCGGCCCGCCGTAGTACATGATCCGGTAGTAGCGCTCGGCGTTGGCGATGAGGTGCGCATTCTGCACCGCATCGAGGTAGCGCTCGCCGTCCTCCGGGATGTAGCGCAGGCGCTGCCCCAGAAGCGTTTGGAGCATGGTCACCACCTCCTGCTCGCAGGAGCGGTAGCTGTGGGTCAAGGTCGCGTAGCCATAGGTCGACGGATCCGACTCCCAGGGCGTCAGGCAGCCGTAGCGCCGACGGGCGATGGCGGCGACCTCCGGATCCACTTCGTCCAGATACCCCAGCACCGCTCCAATGGAAGTGTGCAGGCTATAGAGGTCCAGGCCGTAAAAGCCCACCCGCCGCTCCCGGGGAACCTCGGCGTTGTGCTGCCGCAGCCAATCCACCAGCTCCCGGAATTCGTGGTTGCGCCACATCCAGGTGGGGAAGCGGGTGAAGGCGATCCAATCCGGCGGCGAATGTTCCAGGTCGCGGACGTAGTGATCAATGCGCGCGGCGTCGGGCCAATCCGCCTCCGCCGCCACGATGGTGAAGCCCTTCTTCTCCACCAGCTCGCGGGTAATGCGGGCGCGCAGGCGGTAGAACTCGCTGGTACCGTGGCTGGCCTCCCCCAGCAGCACCAGCCGGGCATCGCCGATGCGCTCGAGCAACGCGTCCAGATCGGCTTCGGCGATCTCGCCGAAGGGCTCTCCGTGACGCGCCACCAGCTGCGGCAGGGGGATGGCCTCGGGCCCCGCCGGAGCAGTCTCCGCCGCCTCGCGAGCGGGGCGCTCGCCGCCCTCTCCCCATCCCTCGGCCCCTACCAGCGGCACGAATCCTACCGGCAGAAGCTCTTCCTCACGGTAGTGATCTTCGCTGAGGCGGGTCACGCAGACCAATTGTTGAGCCCGCGGTGTCGGCCCCACGGGGATCACCAACCGCCCGCCGACGGCGAGCTGCTGGCGCAAAGACCGGGGCACTTCCGGCCCTCCGGCGGCGACCACGATGCCTTGGTAGGGAGCGTGCTCCGGCCAACCCCGACTGCCGTCCCCGTGCAGCACATGGATGTTGCGATAGCCCAGGCGCCACAGCCGCTCGGTGGCGCTTTCGGCCAGGTTGGCGTAGCGCTCCACCGTGTAGACCTCGCTGGCGATCTCTGCCAGCACCGCGGCGGCATAGCCCGAACCCGTACCGATCTCCAGCACCCGATCTTCGGGCTCGAGCTCCAGGCACTGGGCCATGTAGGCGACGATGAAGGGTTGGGAAATGGTCTGGTCGGACTCGATGGGCAGGGGAGTGTCCTGGTAGGCAAATTCCTCCAGCCCTTCCCGCAGGAAGAGCTCCCGCGGCACTCTCTCCATCGCCTCGAGAACTCGGGGGTCGCGCACGCCGCGGGCGGCGATCTGCTCCCGGACCATTCGCTGCCGCAACTCCGCCTTGGATTCTATTGCTCGGGTCATGATCTACCTCCCGGCCACGGGCAGGAGCTTCCGACCACCGGCAGTCCGGCAGCGAAGACTGCCTTCCCGCGAACCCAACTCTTTTCTTCCATCTATCAAGATAGTGAATCCCCGGGGGAACCGACAAACCACCAGCGGGCTGCCCGCCGCCGTCTGAAAGGGCGGCCCCTCAACCCACCCCGCAAAGCGGAGCCCCCTACCCCGAGAGTCGTGGCACGGAGCGTGGCATCTGCCGTACTCTGAAGTTGGGCGGGGCACTGAGACGCCGGGAAAGCCAATCCGGCAAGAACAAGCCCGGCAGTGCCCCAAGGCAAAAGGCCAAGCCCCATAGATTCGAAGGAGGGCTAAACCATGACCACCGCCACCATGAAGAACAAGGTCTCCGATCTGGAAACCGCGCGCCAAAAGGTCGCCCAGATGCGCGATGAGCTGAAGCTCAAGATGCACCTGGCCAGCATGGACGCTCGGGACGAATGGAACGAGCTGGAAGGCAAGTGGTCCCATTTCGAGGCCAAGGCCAAGACTGTGCAGGACGAAGGTGAAGAGGTTGCAGAACAAGTCTGGACCGAGGTCAAGCAGCTCGGCAAGACCCTGCGCGAAGGCTACGAGAAGCTGCGCAAGACGCTCTGAACCCATCGCCTTCTGACCTCCAGCCGCGCGCCGGAACCGAGGATAGAATCTCCTAAGACTCTCCGGCGCGCTATCCGCCCCGCCAGCCCTCGTCGGCGCCTTCGGCAGCAACCGTAGGCACCGGTGAGGGCTTCCTCCATTCCGCGGGCGGCTGCTCCGGATTCTTCACAACCTCCGGACCGCCCCGCGTGTGATGCCCCTCCAGAACCAGCCCCAGCCCCTCGGCCGGCCAGAACCCGACCCCCGGCTTCGGCGCCACCGCGGCCGGCCGGCGGAGCCAGCAGGTGTCGAAGCTCAGGAACCCTGGCACGCACTGCCGGCCCCGGAGGTCGTGCAGCGGCTCGAATCGTCGGAAGCCGGGCTGAGCGCCGAGGAAGCCGCTCGCCGCCTTCAGCGCTGGGGCCCCAACACCCTCGCCATCGCTCCACCGATCTCCCCATGGAAGATTCTCGTCGCCCAAACCAAGAGCCTGGTGGTGGGCCTGCTCTTCGGCGCCGCCGTCCTCGCCCTGGCGGCCGGGGACATCGTGGAGAGCGTGTCCATCTTCGTGGTGCTGCTGGTCAACGTGGCCCTGGGCTTCTTCACCGAGCTCGGCGCCCGGCAAGCCATGGAAGGCCTGCGCAAGCTGCAGGTGCCCACGGCCCGGGTGCGGCGGGACGGCCAGGAGCTGACGGTGCCGGCGGCGGAGCTGGTCCCCGGCGACCTGCTGGTGCTGGAGGAAGGAGCCGCCGTAGCGGCGGACGCCCGACTACTGCAGGCCGCCGACCTGCGCACTCTGGAAGCTCCTCTCACCGGCGAACCGTATCCGGTGAGCAAGCAAGCTGAGGCCGTGGAAGCCGCCACCCTCCTCGCCGATCGCACCTCCATGGTCTATCAGGGAACGTTGGTGGCCCGCGGCCACGGGCTGGCAGTGGTCACCGGCACTGGTGCCGCCACCGAGGTCGGGACCATCACGGACCTGGTGCGCAAGACCGAGGTGGAAAAGACTCCGCTGGAACAGCGACTCGACGCCCTGGGCCGGCGCATGATCTGGCTGACCCTTTCCCTGGCGGCGGTGGTAGCCGTGGTCGGCATCGCGCGGGGAGGCAGCTGGTGGTTGATGGTGGAGACCGGCCTCGCTCTGGCCATCGCTGCCGTCCCCGAGGGTCTGCCGGTGGTGGCCACCATCACCCTCGCCGTCGGCATGCACCGCATGGCCCGTCGCCGGGCGCTGGTGCGCAGGCTTCCCGCCGTCGAGACCCTGGGCTCAGCCACCGTCGTCTGCACCGACAAGACCGGCACCCTCACCGCCGGGGAAATGACCGTCACCCGTCTGGTCACCGCCGAGGACGAGGTCGAGATCACCGGCGCGGGCTACGCTGCGGCGGGAGAGCTGCAGCGAAACGGCCAGGCGCTGGAAGACCCGACGACGGTACCGGGCTTGGAAGAGGCATTGTGCGCGGCGGTCCTGGCCAACCGCGCCCGGGTGGATGCAGAGGGGGTGGTGCATGGAGACCCCACGGAAGCGGCGCTGCTGATCGCCGCGAGAAAGGCCGGTGTGGACCGGGCTGACCTGTTGTCTATATTCCCGGAAACCGGAGAGCTCCCGTTCTCCAGCGAGCGCATGCTCATGGCCACCTTCCACCACCGGGAAGCCCAGGAGGCCCAGGGGGCCCAGGAGGCCCAGGAGGCCCAGGAGGCCAGAACGCTGGTGTGTGTGAAGGGAGCCCCCGGTCGGGTGCTCGATCTCTGTGGCCGTCAGCTCACCGCCGCCGGCGAGCAGCTCCTCGAGCCCGAGGAAAGGCAACGACTCCTGGACGCCAACGAGGCCCTGGCCACCGAAGGACTGCGAGTCCTGGCCCTGGCCCAGCGCCGTTTGCCGGCGGGCTCGCCGCCCCCGAGCCAACCGGTCCACGACGCAGCGGTTGAGAAGGAAGTTCTCCAAGACCTCACATTCCTGGCCCTGGCGGCGATCAGCGACCCGCCCGCCGACGGCGTCGCCGACACCATCCGCCTGCTCCACGAAGCCGGTGTCCGCACCGTCATGCTCACCGGCGACCAGCGAGCCACCGCCACCGCCGTCGCCGAGCAGCTGGGACTGCTGGGGCCGGACGACGAGCTCTTGGGCGGCTCCGATCTCACCGGCCTCTCCGCCGCCGAGCTCGCCCGCCGCTTACCGAGGATCGGGGCCTTCAGCCGGGTCAGCCCGGCGGACAAGCTGAGCATCGTCGACGCCTTCCACGAACGGGGAGAAATCGTCGCCATGCTCGGCGACGGGGTCAACGACGCTCCCGCGCTCAAGAAAGCGGATATCGGCGTCGCCATGGGCGGTCGCGGCACCGATGCCGCCAAGGACGCCGCCTCGGTAGTCCTCGCCGACGACCGCTTTCAAACCATCGCGGCGGCGGTGGAAGAGGGCCGGGTGATCTTCGACAACATCCGCAAATTCATCTTCTACCTCTTCTCCTGCAACCTGGCGGAGGTCCTGGTGCTGCTGCTCAGCGTCCTCGGCGGTCTACCCCTCCCGCTGCTGCCGCTGCAAATCCTCTGGCTCAACCTGGTCACCGACGTCTTCCCGGCCCTCGCCCTCGGCCTGGAACCAGCAGAGCCCGACGTCATGGGCCGCCCGCCCCGAGATCCCCAAGCGGAGATTCTTTCCCGCCGCTTCCTGCTCCAGGTTTTGACCTACGGCCTGCTGCTCACCGCCGTACCCCTGATCACCTTCCAGTGGGCCCTCCACATCTGGAGCCTGGAGCTGGCCCATGCCCGCACCATCGCGTTCATGACCCTCGCCCTGACCCAACTCTTCCACGTCTTCAACGCCCGCAGCCCCCGCGCGGTGCTGTTCAATCGCCGGCTGTTCCAGAACCCCTGGGCCTGGGGCGCCATCGCCCTCACCATCGGCCTCCAGCTCGCCGTCCTCTACCTTCCTCCCCTGCGCCAGATCTTCGACACCACTCCCTTAGGGCCCCAGGAATGGGCCTTGGTCCTCATCGCTTCCTTGTTGCCGTTGATTCTCGGACAGGGGGCGAAGGGGCTGCGGCGGCGGTCAGACTGAAGAGCTGAACGGCTTCTTCAGCCCACCGGCCAGTAGATTCTCTTCAGGCGAACCAGGCCGGCTACGGCCGGGTCGAGTCCCTCGTAGCGCTCGACCTGACCCGCGTGAGTCGACTATCGGTTGAGCTTGGCGCTGGCTAGTCGGTTGAGGCTCACCCCGGCTTCTGCTGCCTCGATTGCGAGCCTGCGGTGAGTGTCGGGTGGAACTCGAATCATGAACCGACCGCTGAACCGCTTGAGGGCGAGGGGCTCCGGGACAGACTCTCTCGAGGCTTCAAGATCCTTGACGACGTCGGAAACCAGGCTGCGGATACCGGTGAGCGCCTCCTCCGGCGATTCCGCCAGCCAGCTCAAGCTGGGGAACTCGGCGCAGAGCCCGAGGTGCTCCTCGTCCTCCTCCGACCAGGTCACCCTATAGGTGTAGTGATCCGAGCTGGTACTCATTGTTCACGCTCCAACTTCCTGATGGCTCGAAGAACCTGTCGTACCTGGTAGGCCTTGGCACGACCCTTGTGATTCTGAATATTCACTCGAGGATCTCCAGGCCAGGGCGTTTTGTAAATACGATGGCTACCCTTACTCTGGCGAGCTTCACCGAAGAATTCATCGCACACCCTACACAGGTCCCGAAAGCGAACGTCCTTGGGGTTGCGGCGCATCGCTTCCACGAGATCCGCAACTCTAGCTTTCGGGCTCATAGTATCACTATTGACATCATTGGTATCTTCTAGACCTACTCGCGGCGAACCTCGGGTGAAGCGGTCCTCCAAGCTTCAGCCGTCCCCCGGAGCCTCTACCTCTTCACCAAATTGGCGTAGCGTCTCCTCCGAGGCCGGGCTCCAGCCTTGGTTGTGCTCGTACTCCCAAAGGCGACCATCCTCGCATTCGAAGACGTGGTAGACGATCCACGGCTCCGGCGGCCGTTGAGCTTCCCAGGACCCAACTTCTTCTGCCGGCTCGTCATCCCCCGGACAGACGAATTCCTCCTCCGGCGGGAGGTGCGCCGCCCAAAACTCCTGGTAGTAGCGGATCTGTTCTTCGAGCCGGATGGGCTCGCCCCGCAGGCGCCGATAGTAGGAGGCGACGAGAATCCCGGACATGTCGTCCGGATGGAAGATGCCAAGCTCGTTGAAATGTTCCGCCAAGGGACCACCGCCCCACAGGCCCCAGTTGTTGCGCATCCATCGGCCGAGGCTGAGGTGGTACCACTTGGCGTCCTTGGCGGTACCGCAGGCCAGGGACCGCTTGAAATCCTCCGAGAGCATCCGATCCATCTCGGCGAGGGCCTCCTCGACGCTGGCTGGAATCAGAAGACCTTCTTCCTGGCCCGGGTCCGGCGTGCGGTCCAGCTCCATCTTCCCTTCGTAGGGCACCGTCACCCCGACACACTCCGGATTGGGCCCTTGAGTGGCGCAGGCGAGGCAGGCCAAGAGCACTACCCCGACCAGAAGCAGCGGCTCCAAGAAGCGCATTGGTGCCTCCTTACGATCCCGCCCCTCAAGGACACGTCGCAAAGGCCTCCGTATCCTGGATCGGCTGGAAGGGCGTGCGCAGGGGGTTGGAGTAAGTCTGAGTGTCGCCGGTCTGGGTGTCGGTGATGGTGAGGTCCACCTCGACGTTGGTCAGACCGCCGGCGAAGACCCAATAGTGATTGTTGACGCCGCAGCCACGGAGCACCTTGACCACCAGCTCCACGTTGTCCTCCTCGAAGAAAAAGAAATAGCCGGTGTCGGAGGTGAGCTTGATGGCCTGGCCGTTCCCCTCCTGGCCCTGGGGCGTGCGGAAGGAGACCTGGACCTCGAAGCGATCCTCGTTGAGGGTCAAGGAGGTGCCCATGGGCTCCGGCAGGGGCAGGAGCTCGGCTAGCGCCAGGAGGGCGGTGGGGTCGTTGGCGGTGCAGGAGCGGAAGGCGCCGGTGTCCTGGATCGGCTGGAAGGCCGTACGCTGGGGGTTGTCGTAGATCTGCACCCGGCCGGAGAAGGAGTCGACGACCCGCAGCTGGGTCTTGACGTTGGTCAAACCGCCGGCGAAGGCCCAGAAATGCTGGTTGACGCCGCAGCCGCGGAGCATCTTCACCACCAGCTCCACATTGCTCTCGTTGAAGAAGAAGAAATAGCCCGTGTCGTTGGTCAACGGCACCGCCAAGCCCGGGCCGAACTCATTCCTCGGAGTCTGCCAGTCGACCCCGAGCTTGAAGCGGTCCTGGTTGAGGCAGAGCAGCGGCCCGACGGAGCACGGGGCGGCGGCCAGGGTGGCGGCGTCGAGAAGGGTCGCGCCGGAGCGCAGCTCGGTGCGGCCGGCAACGGTACTCGCTTGCACGCCACTACGCTGCGCCAGGTTCTGGCTGCCCAGACGAGCATTGGAGCCGCTCCAGGCGAAGCCGAGATGAGTGCGGCCGATGGTACCGCCGGGGACTTCCGGGCTGAGGGCCGGCGGCGCCGCCACCAGCTGCCCTTCCACAGGAGCACTGCCAAGACTTTGATTCCCTCCCGAGCTCTTGTCCACGGAAGTGCCGTCGGTGCGGTTCACCACCAGGGCGTTGAGCTCCGCCACCGACTCGCCGGAAGCGCGGATCAACCGATTGACATAGACCTTGTTACCGAAGCCCGTTGGGCCGAAGCGGTTGTTGTTGTAGCGCACGTTGTTGTGGGGTCCGTCGTCCACATCGACGTCGAAGAGGGGCACCCCCTGATTGTTGGCGAAGGTGCAATCCTGGACCACGCCGTCGGCGTCGGACTCCCGCTCCGGCAGGGTCGGCGAAAAGCCCGGGATGGCAAAGAGCGCCGCTCCCCGGCTGTCGCGGATGTCGGAGGTGCCGCCGGGAGTGAGAATGCGATTGTCCGAGAACAAGGTATCGCGCAGCTGGATGGTTGAGCCGCCGAGAAAGATGGCGCCCCCGCGATGAGCCGCGTTGCCGGCAAAGGAGCTACCGGCGATATCCACCAGCGACTCGTTGGAGGCGGCCATCGCACCGCCGCCGCAATTGTCGGTACGGCACTGGGAGTCTAGGAAAAGAGAGTCCCGCGCGGTGAAAGCGGTGAGGCGCAGATTGACGGCGCCACCCAGGCCGTCGCCGCCCTGGTTCAAGCCCTCGCTCTCGCAGTTGGAAAAGATCGTCCCCCGGGCGGTGATCCGGGCGCGATTCTCCTCGACAGTGCCGTCCGGATCGACAGCGGTGGTACCGAAGCGGCGGTTGAGGTCGCCCACAGCGGCAATGCAGCCACCGTTCTGGGACGCCGCCTCGCCGCTGGCGAGCGAGCCATCCACCAGCGAGCCGTCCAGCCGCAGACTCGCCGGCCGCCGATTGAACAGGCCGAATTGAGTGCTCGCGTCGTTGAAATCGGAGGAAGCCAGGAAGATCGCTCCACCGAAGGTCTGGGGCCGATTCTGCGGTTCGGTGAAGTTGCCCTCGAGCACCGAGTCAAAGATCTCCACTTCTGCCCGGTAAGCGTCCAAAGCGCCACCGGATTCGGCACGATTGCCCATCAGCTCGGAGCGGTAGATGCGCACCGTAGCATGGTCTTCCACGTGCACGGCACCGCCGGCGGTGGCCCCCGGGGGCACGCAGCAGGGGTGGTTGGCAGCGCGATTTCCGACGAAGTTGGAATCGAAGATTTGCACCTCCGCCGCCGGGTTCGCCAACGGCTCTCGCCAATCACCGAAGACGTAGATGGCGCCGCCGACCCAACCGGCCTGGTTGTTCTCGAAATGAGTGGTCGCCACCCGCACCTTGGAGTCGAGGATGTAGAGAGCGCCGCCCGGAGCGGTATTGGCATGGCCCGCCAAATTGGTGCGGTTGCCGGTGAAGACACTGTCGTGGATCTCCGCGGTGGAGAACACCACCGACACCGCGCCGCCACGGTTTTGGGCGGAATTTCCGGAGAATTCAGAATCGATGAAGACGACGTCGGCATCGTCGAAGATGAGCACCGCACCGCCGCCGGTGGACGGCGCCTCGGAGCGGCTGTCTTCGAAACGGCAGGAGACGAAGGAGGCCCGCCCCGCCACCACGCTCACCGCCCCGCCCTTCTTCTCCCGATCGGAGAAACCGTTGCGGAAGATCAGATCCTGAAAGAAGATCCGCGGCCGGTTGGAGAGGTTGGTGACCTCCAGGTCGAAGATGATGGAGCTACCCCCGCCGTCAAGCACCACCGTCGCCCCGGCCGCCGCCCGCACCGTCAGCTCAGCCTGGGGATTGCGCAGCCGGAAACCGTTGCCCGGCGCCGCGTAGGTCCCCTGCGCCAACTCGATGATGCCGCCCACAGTTCGCCGTTGGTCCAGCGCCTGTTGCAGCGTCGGGATGTCCTGGGGAACCCGGACGATGCCCTGGGCTTGAGCTTGCGAAGCGAGCTCGGCGCCGAAGAGGATAAGCAAGAGAAACAGGGCAGGGCGAAAAACGGATCGATACATAGTCCAACAGCCTCCTCGTGCTCCCTTGCAGCTGGGGGTGTAGCTCGCCAGGGCGATGCAACATGAATGGTCGTACCGGCCAGTTTATCGCATCGTTGAAAGCCTGGCTGGATCCACAGGAGGAGACAGGGGAGAAGCTGGCAGGGAAGAAGTCGGGCAGAACGAGAAAAGGGCCGAAAGCCCTCGCGGAGAGGACTCTCGGCCCTTGACCAACAGCCTCGGAAGGCCTTAGTGGCGGCTCAGGCTCGGCCCGCTCGGCGCGTCGACGGCGGCGCGGATGGCGGCCTCGAGGCTCGGCAGATCGAGAGGAGCGGCGGTGGGATCGACCTCGAAGAAGGAGGTCTGGATCTCCAGCTGGTCGCCGAGCACGCGGTAACGGCCCGCGGGGTTGACGGTGGCGAAGCCGGAGTTGTTCTTCTCAGAGCTGACGTCGCGCAGGAAGAGCACGTGCTCGGTGCCGATCTCGTAGAGCGGATCGTCGAGGAGCTCGGCCTTCTGACCGTCGATGAAGCCAGCAGTCTGACCGACCTTGATGCGGTCGCCGACGGAGACGTCACCGGAGTAGACCTCCAGAACCTCGATCAGGGACGCGGTGAAGGGCAACTGGGGAACCTGATAGCCCTGGGAGGTCAGGCGGGCGGCGGCTTCCGGACTCTGGTACGGCTGCGGGGTGTAGAGGAAGGTGTCGGTCTGCTCCAGCACCTGGGCACGAACCACGATGTCCGCCTCATCCACCAGCTCCGCCGGGGTCAGGGCGTCGGAATTCCAGATGGCCGGAGAGTGCACGCCGGCCCCCTGAAGGACCGCATCAGGGGTTCCGAGCTGGGTGAAGTAGCCGAGAGCCGCGGAAGCGGCGAAGAGCAAGGCGATACCGAGGAGTACTTTGACATGACGCATGGTTGATGAACCTCTTTCTCGAAAAGTCATTCGAATGTCTTAAACCACAGTTCTTCCATCAGGACGCGGGGATCAGTACCGCGCGTTGATGTTGTTCCGGTCCTGCGTATCGAGGGTGGTCTTGGACTGCACGTAGGGGTACATGATGCTCGAGGTGCTGCTCCGGTGAGCGAGGGAGAAGCAATGTCCCGCTTCGTGCGTGAAGAGGTTCTGGCGCCGGCTCTGGCTGGCACCGTCCATGTCGTTGCGGTCGTTGTAGGCGTAGCAGTAGGCGAGGGACTGATTGAACACCGCCGGATTGCTCAGCCAGCTCTGACCGGAGTTGTTGTAGCAAACCGCCAGGCCGGCCCAGCCACCGGAGAAGAAGTCGGTGATGAAGACGACGTCCCAGCTGCTGGTGGTGTAGTAGAGATACAGATCGGTCTGGTTGGACCAGGTGGACATTGCGTTGACGGCCGGGGTGGTGTAGCTGCCACCGCCACCGGAGGTGTAGCCGGAGTAGGCCCAGCCCAAGGTGCTGGAGGGATGCGTACCGCTGCCCAAGTAGTTGGCGGCCACACCGGTGGCAAAGCCGACGGCGCAGATCAGGGCGACGGCGAACAGCCGGCGGGAGGTGACGAGAGTGGTCCGATGCATAATGGAAGGCTCCTCACAAAAAGAATGAAACGTGTCGCCAGCTCCGGAAGGGAGCGGCGGCCTCCAACGGTACCGGGAGCCAAAGCAGAGCGCTCCGGCTGCAGCCGGCAAGACCCCTGGAATCAACAATTCATCGGCAAGACGCGCGAATAATACCGGCAGTCCCTAAATTGGTCAACATCTTGTTTAGGGATCCGTGGCCCACACCGTTGGAGGCAGCGCGACTCCCTCAGCGCCCGAGCAGAAAGTGCCAGAAGCCGAAGGCCCCGGTCAGCAGACCGGTGACGATGAAGAGCAGGAAGTGGATGTTGAGGGTTTGGGTGAGGAGAGCCACCATGCCGAAGAGGAAGTAGGCTACGCCCACGACCTGCACGGCTTCGAAGGTGATCGGCTGATCCCGGAGAACCCGGATCGCCGCCAGCAGGGTCAGGATCCCGAAGGTGAGCATCGCCACCGAGCCAAGATACCAGGCGACCCGCAGGCCGGCGATGACGTCACCGGCAACACCGCTATCGTGGAGAGCGTGGTGGAAGGGGGGCCAGCCGGCCCAAGCATGGGCAGCACTGGTGACCACCGACAGCGCCCCGGCGACCAGGCCAAGAGTTGCACGAGGGTTCATGGAAACCTCCTTCTCGTCATTGGACGTCAATGATATTCAGGTCTTCTTTTCAACATTGTCGAATCGCGCCGGAAGGCTGTCAAGAGACTCCTCGAAGCTTCCGGCCCGTCCCCGATCCCGCTCTCGATCTTCGATAAGCTGCGCAGAGAGACTCCGCGGGTAACCGTCGAACCGCACCGCCTCCGGGAGAATCCCTCGATGAGCCAAGAGTTCCGCAACTCCCTCCCCACCTGGGTCCACGACCTCCTGGAAGGCCGCGAGCCACGCTGGACTCCGGTGGTCTGTCTGGGTCTGGGCCTGACCGCGTGGTTCGGTGCTCAAGCCGGCTGGGGCTGGCCTCTCCAGGCCCTGGCCTGGGCCGGCTCCTACGCCGCCGGCGGCGCCTACAGCCTGGTGCGGACCGTGCGTAGCCTGGCCCAGCGCAAGCTCGACGTCGACCTACTGATGCTGGTTTCAGCAGCGGGCGCCGCCGCCATCGGCGAACTGGCGGAGGGCGCCATGCTGCTCTTCCTCTTCTCCCTCTCCAACGCTCTCGAATCCAGAGCCCTGCAGCGCACCGCCCGAGCCATCGAGGCGCTGATGGATCTGCGCCCGGAGGAGGCGATTCGGCTCACCGAGAGCGACGAGGAAGAACGAGTCCCGGTGGCCGAGCTGAGCCTCGGGGAGAGGGTCCGGGTGCGCCCCGGCGAACGGATCCCGGTGGACGGCAGCGTCGAGGCCGGCCACACCGCCGTCGACCAGGCCGCTCTGACCGGCGAGTCCATGCCGGTGAGCCGGTCCGCCGGTGAGCCAGTCCTCGCCGGCTCCATCAACGTCGGCGGCACGGTGTCTGTGACGGTCGAAAAGCTGGAGTCGGAGTCGGCCCTGTCGCGAATGATCCACTTGGTGCAGGAAGCACGGGAAGCCAAGGCTCCGACCCAGCGCTTCATCGACCGCTTCGAGCAAGGCTACACCGCCACGGTGCTCTTCGCCGCGACGGTGGCGGTGCTGGCGCCGCTGGCCTTCGGTCAGGCCTTCGAGCCCACCTTCTATCGCGCCATGACCCTGCTGGTGGTGGCCTCTCCCTGTGCTGTGGTGATCTCCACCCCCGCCACGATCCTCGCCGCCCTCGCCCACGCCGCCCGCCGCGGCCTGCTCTTCAAGGGCGGAGCACCCATGGAGGAATTCGCCCATCTGGAGGTGGTGGCCTTCGACAAGACCGGCACCCTCACCCGCGGCCGGCCGGCGGTGACCTCGGTGGTACCGCTGGCGGGCGGCGACGAGCAGCGCGTGCTGGCCCTGGCGGCGGCGGTAGAGCACCTTTCCGAGCACCACCTGGCACAGGCCATCGTGGAGCACGCGGCGGCTCGGCAGATCGCCACCCCGGCGGCCCGCAACCTGCGCAACCACCGCGGCCAGGGAGCGGTGGCGGAGGTCGAGGGGCGGCACGTGGCGGTGGGCCGCCAGGACTTCGCCTTCGACACCGCCGGATTCCGCCCCTCGGCGGAAGACCTGCAGAAGATCGAGGAGCTCGAAGCCGGCGGCAAGACGGTGGTCTTCGTCGCCGGCACTGATTCAACCCATCCCGGCGCCGCCACCGCCACCATCGCCGGAGCCATCGCCATCGAGGATCAAGTACGCCCGGAAGCCGCCGCGGCGCTGGCGGAGCTCAAGCGCCAGGGCGTGCGCCGCACCCTGCTGCTCACCGGCGACAACGAGCAAGTGGCCGAGCGGGTCGCCAAGGAGCTGGGGGTGGACGAGTGGCGGGCCGGCCTGATGCCGGAAGACAAGGTGGCGGCGTTGCGCGAGCTCACCGAAGCCGGCACCCGGGTGGCCATGGTGGGGGACGGGGTCAACGACGCGCCGGCCCTGGCCACCGCCACCGTCGGCATCGCCATGGGCATCGCCGGCACCGACGCCGCCCTCGAAACTGCCGATCTGGTGTTGGTGCGGGACGAGCTCCAGCTCCTCGCCTACGCCTCACGGCTGGCGCGGCGGTCGCTGCGCATCGTGCGCCAGAATCTGGCCTTCGCCTGCGGCGTCATCGCCATCCTGGTGGTGGTGACGCTGGTCCATGGCGTCCCCCTGCCGCTGGGAGTGGTGGGGCACGAAGGCAGCACCCTGCTGGTGGTGCTCAACGGATTGCGGGTGCTACGGCCGCTGCGGTGAACGAGGATCGGCTTCGCCGCTGGCGGCAGACTCCTCCGAATCTTCTTCATGCCACGGGCGCCAGTCCGTTTCGTGCCCTACCGGGGGCTCCACGTGGGTCACGATGTCATCGAGGTCCAGCTCGTCCTTGAGCTTGTCCGCCACCATGTGGCCGATGACGTGGGCTTCGTCCAGCCGTAGGTCGGCCCGCACCTGGACGTGAAGGTCGGCGTGGTTGCCCCCCGCGCCGGTTCGGGTGCGCACCTTGTGCACTCCCTCGACCCCCGGTACCCGCAACGCCACTTCCCGCACCTCGTGGGGCGGCAGCACCGCTGTGTCGGTCAGGCGCTCGGCGCTCCGCCGAACGATGGACAGGGCTGCGTGGGCGATGGCACCGGTGATCACCAAGGCGACCACCACGTCGACCTGGGGATAGCCGAAGTGGGCCGCCCCCAGGCTCGCCAGCACCGCCAGGGAGACGAAGAAATCGCTGCGGGTGTGGGCCGCGTCGGCGGTGAGCAGATCGCTACGCAACTCCTCCCCGCGGCGACGCTCGTAGTAGGAGACGCCGAGGTTGACCACCATGGTCACCACCATCACCACCAACGCCAATGCCGACACCTCCGGCACGGAGTCGTCCCGCAGACGCTCGAAACAGCTGCGCAACACCTCCCAAGCGGTCATCGCCAGCAGACCGCCGATGAGCAGCGCCGCCAGAGTCTCGAACTTCCAATGACCGTAGGGATGGTCCTCGTCGGGAGGCCGGGCGGCCAGAGAGATGCCGATGAGCCCGACCACGTTGGACGCACCGTCGGTCAGGGAGTGGAATCCGTCCGCCACCATGCTGATGCTTTGGATCAGCGCCCCCACCACGAGCTTGGCCAGGGCCACCCCCAAGTTGAGCACCAACACCACCGCCAGGATGACGCGAATGGAACGCAGGCTGGAAGAGGAGTCTCGGCTCATGCCTTGCTTGGTGGTTGGGGGGCGTGGAGAACCGCGATGGAGTTCAGGGAAGAAGCTTGCGCTCTTTGGCGGCGCGCTCCAACTCGTCCCGGAAGTCCGGATGGGCGATGGCGATGAGGGCCTCGGCCCGCTGGCGGAGATTGAGGCCGAAGAGATTGGCCACCCCGTGCTCGGTGACCACATAGTGGACGTCGGCGCGGCTGGTGACCACTCCCGCTCCCGGCTTGAGCATCGGCACGATGCGCGACATCTCCCCGCGGCGGGCGGTGGACGGCAGGGCGATGATGGGCTTGCCGCCCTTGGAACGGGCGGCGGCGCGGATGAAATCCACCTGGCCGCCGAAGCCCGAGTAGATGTAGGAGCCGATGGAGTCCGAGCACACCTGCCCGGTGAGATCCACCTCCAACGCCGAATTCACCGCCACCAGCTTCTCGTTCTGGCTCGCCACCACCGGATCGTTGACGTAATCCACCGGATGGCCTTCGATGAACGGGTTGTTGTTGAGGTAGTCGTAGAGCTCGGCACTGCCCAGGGCGAAGGTGACCACCGCCTTGCCCGGATGGAGATTCTTGCGATTGCCGGTGACCACCCCGCGCTCGATGGCGCGCATGGCGCCGTCGGAGAGCATCTCGGTGTGGATGCCCAGGTCCAGGTTCCCCTCCACCGTGGCGTAGACCGAGTCGGGGATGCCGCCGATGCCCATCTGAACCGTCGAGCCGGGCTCGATGAGGGCCACCACGTGGGCACCGATGGCCCGCTCCAGCTCCGACGGCGGCTTGGGAACGAGCTCCGGCAGCGGCTCCGTGACCTCCACCACCGAATCGACGCGGCTGACGTGGAGGAAGGAATCCCCCAGCACCCGCGGCATCTTCTCGTTCACCTGCACGATCACCGTGCGCGCCGTCTCGCACGCGGCCTTCGAAGCCAGCACCTCCACTCCGAGACTCATGAAGCCGTGCTGATCCGGCGGCGAAACCTGCACCATGGCGACGTCCAGGGGCACGGTGCCGCTACGAAAGAGCCGGGGAATGAGATGGAGAAAGATGGGCACATAATCCGCCCGCCCCTCGTTCACCGCCTTGCGGTCCGAAGGGCCGACGAAGAGGGAATTGTGGCGGAAATGCCCTTCGGTACCGGGCACCGAGAGGGGGTCGTCGCCGAGCAGCAGGACGTGGTTGAGCTGCACGTCCTCGAGCTCCTCCCGGCGGCCGGCGAGGGCGCGCACCAGCGCCTGGGGAATGGCGGCGTTGCCGCCGTAATACACCCGGTCCCCGCTCTTGATGCGGTGCACCGCCTGCTCCGGGGTCTCCAACCGCGCGCGGTAATCATCGAGCCAGCTCATCCTGCGGCCTCCGCGGCGAGGAGGGCGTCGAGATCCGCCGCCACCAGTCCCTGAATTTCCGCTACCAGCCGATGCACCAGCTGCCCGCGGTAGACGTAAACCCCCTGAGCCAAGCCCGAGTCAGCGCTCAGAGCCTCGGGAACCCCCTTTTGGGCCAGAGCCAGCAGGTAGGGCAGGCAGGCGTTGCCCAACGCCCGGGAGGCGGTGCGGGCGACGGTGGAGGTCATGTTGGGAACGCAGTAGTGGATCACGTCGTAGAGCTCGAAAGTGGGATCTGCCAGAGTGGTGGGCCGGCTGGTAGCGACGCAGCCGCCCTGGTCGATGGAGAGGTCGACGATCACCGTGCCGGCCTTCATGGTGCGCACCATATCCTCGGTGACCACCACCTCGGTGCGGCCGCCGGGATTGAGCACCGCCCCCACCACCAAATCGGCGAAGGCAGTGTAGCGCTCCAGACGCCCCATGCCCGCTAGCTTGGTCACCACCCG
>JAXHTF010000012.1 GCA_034211275.1 Acidobacteriota bacterium | reverse complement strand
GCCGCACCACCTCGATGCCATGCATTCCCGGCAGCTGCAGATCGACCACCGCCACCGCCGGCCGGAGGGTGCGAGCCAGCTCCAGCGCCGTCTCCCCATCCTCCGCCTCCGCCACCACCCGCAGATCCGCCTCCGCTTCCAGGGCTCCCCGCAGGCCCTTGCGGAAGACCGGGTGATCCTCCACCAGCAGGACCTCCACGTCGGCAGCACTCCCACCGGCTGTGCCCCCACCGGCTGTGCCCCCAATGGTAGCGCCCGCCCCTCGCCGCCGCGCCTTCTCCGCTCCTCGAGCACCCTTCCTATCCACCATGGCTCCTCCTCGCTCCTCGTGCCGCCCTGAAACGGCGGTCCCGCCGGGGCATGATCGCCGTCACCCGGGTGCCCTCACCGGGCTGCGCCCACACTTCCAGCCGGCCGCCCAGGGCGTCCACCCGCTCATCCATTCCCAGGATCCCCAAATGCCCCCGGCGGGCCAGCTCGATCCATCGCCGCGGAACCTGGAAGCCCCGGCCGTCATCCTCCACCGTCAGTGCCACCGCGGCCCCTGCGACAGGGTCATCCACCGCCTCCAGCCCCACTCGCACCGTGCTCGCCCCGCCGTGGCGCAGCGCATTCTGCACCGCCTCGCGAAACACCCGGAACAGCGCCAGCCGCCGTTCCTCATCGAGATCGTCCCCCGACTTCGGAGGCCCCAGGCGAAGATCTAAGTGAATATCCACCTCCGGATGCTCCCGCTGCAGCTCGGCGGCGTGGTCCCGGATCGCCGCCTCGAGACCGAAGAGCTGCAGAACCGGAGAACGCAGGCGGGTACACACCGTCCGCAGCTCGGTCACCAATCCGCCCAGATCCTGCCGCAAGGAACCGAGGGCCGCGGTACCGCGGCTGGCGGCCAGCTGGAGGGCATGGAGCTCTTGCAGAGGGCCGTCGTGGAGATCCTGAGCCAGCCGCAGGCGCTCCTGCTCCCGGGCCGCCAGCAACCGGCGGCGCACCTCGATGGCCTCTTCTCGCTCTCGCTCCGCCCGCTGCAGCCGACGCCGGAAGATGGCGGTGATCCCCGTCACCAAGAACGCCAGCAAGAGGACCCCGGCGCTGATTTGCACCGTAACCCGCTCCCAAAAGGACGGCCGGGCATAGAACTCCAGCTGAGCTCCCTGGCGGTTCCAGACGCCGGCGCCGCTGGCAGCCCGCACCTCCAGGCGGTGGCGTCCCGGCTCGAGGCGGGCAAAGCGGGCCTGGCGCTGATTGCCGGCATCGACCCAGCCCCCACCCTCTTCTGCCGAGAGCTTGAAGTGGCCCCGGCGCCCCCCATCTACCAGGCGATAGGTGAAGCGCTGGTGGTCGGGATCGGCGAAGCTGAGGGCGGCAAAGGTCACGGAGAGGGTTCGCTCCTCGGGCTCCAACTCGAGCACCTCCCCCGCCGTCATCCGCTGCTGAAGCTCGCCGGCACCGAAGGTACGGGCGCCGGTGCTCAGCCCCGTCAGCACCACCGGCGGCGGCTCCTGAGGGAAGAAGGGGGCCCCGATCCCTCCGGAGCCTCTCGGGTGGGGGCGAAAGATGTCGAAGCCCCCGACACCGCCGAAGAGCAGCTCGCCGTTCAATCCCCGCGCCGTGGCCCCCAGGTTGTACTCGTCCCCCTGCAATCCATGCCGCGCGCGGTATTGCCGCACCTCGCCGCTCTCCGGGTCGTAATGCCACAGGCCCCGGCCGCTGCTCGCCCACAGATGCCCCGCCCCGTCCTCCAACAGACCGAAGACCGCCATGCCGCGAAAGGGCTCCACGGTCTCGAATCGCTCCCCGTCGGCGCTCAGCCGATCCAGACCCTCGGCACTGCCCACCCAAACCCGTCCCCGGCGGTCCCGCAGCACCGCGGCGACCCGGTCGCTGGACAGTGACGATGGATCCTCGGCATCGTGGCGCCAGCTGCGGGCTCGGCCGGTGGCGACATCGAAACGCACCAGGCCTCCGTTCCAGGTCCCCGCCCACAGCGCCGCCACAGTCCCCCGGGCCTGCCCTCCACTGCCCGCACCGGCCCCAGCCCACTCGGGCTCCAGGGCCAGGACCACGTCGTCGCTAAGGGATGAAGCATCCTCGGGATCATGGCGGAAGACCCGCTCGGTACCCGCCGCGTCGAGGTGGCGCAAACCGCCCCGCCAGGTGGCGAACCACAGCCCTCCGGTACCGTCCGGCACCAGCGCCCGAACGCTGCGGCCGGGCTCGCCGCCGAGGCGTGCCATGCGGCGGGCTCCTCGATGCAATCGATAGACGCCGCCCTCGACGGTGCCCACCAGCAGTCCGTCGTCACCATCCGACGCCAGGGCGGAAATGCGGCTCGAATCGAGGGCGTCCGGCTGGCCAGCCCCGGCGCCCCAATGGCGGGCTCCGCCGGTGTCGGCATCGAGGGCGAAGAGGCCGCGCTCGCGGGTGCCGATCCAGATCGTGCCGTCGCCGGTGACCTCCAGCGCGAACACGCTCTTGAGCTGCTCCAATCCATCACCGGTGCGCAGGCTGCGCCAGCTGTGGAAATGCCGCCGCAGCCGTGGCAGGTAGGCCACCCCGCCCTGCTCCAGCCCCACCCACAACGTCCCCGAGCGATCCTCGTGGAGGCTCCGGACCACGTCCGTGGCCAGACTTCCGGAATCGAAGGCGCGGCTACGGTAGCGGATGATGCGACCGCTGGTCGGCGACCACCGCACCAACCCACCGGCCTCGGTGCCCACCCACAGCACCCCGTCTCGGTCCTCCAGGACCGCCTCCACCACCTCCCCTTCGAGGAAGGATTCGGTGATCACCAAGCGCTCCCCATCGAGGCGGTAGAGGCCGCCGCGGGCGGAGACCCAAAGATCCCCCCGCCGATCCTCCATCACCGAGGTGAGCCGCTGGCCCGCCAGCCCTCCGCCCCCCAGCGCTTCAAAGCAGCTCGCCTCCTCCACCCAGCGAAAAAGACCCTTCCCCGTGGCCACCCACAGGCGCCGGCGGCGATCCTCCAGAATACGGTAGACATCTCGAGCGCCGAGCCCGCAGGAATCCCCGGGTTCCGCCTCGAAGCTCTCGAAGACCGCCCGCTCCCCGACCTCGGCGGCCCGCCGCAGGCGCTGGATGCCCCGACTGCGGGTGCCGATCCACAAATCGCCGCGGCTGTCCAGGGTGAGAGCCAGGACCAGATCCTCGCTCAGGCTCTCGGGGTCGCCTTCGACGGGATGGAAGTTGCGGAAGGTCTCGGTGCGGGGGTCGAAGCGCGCCAGCCCACCGCCCTCCGTGCCCAGCCATAGGAAGCCCGCCGAATCCTCGACGATGGCCCGCACGAAGCGCCCATGAAGCGCCTCCGGATCCTCCCGGCCGCCGCCGCGGAAAACCCGAAAGCCCCCGCCATCCCAGCGGTTGAGGCCGTCCTCGGTACCCAACCACAGGAAGCCCTGGCGGTCTTCGGCGAGAGCGAAGACCGAGCTCTGGGACAGTCCATCGTCGGTGGAGAGACCGCTGAACACGAGATCCGGCCCATCCTCCGCCGCCTGGACCGGCGCTTCCCAACCTCCTCCGACCACCGACATCAACACAACAAAAACCCAACCCCGCACCCGCCACCCCACAGACCGTGGGAAATTCATGGCCTGAAGATATACCGAGATGCTAGGTCGACGAGATCCGGAAACCATGTCCGCGAAGGGAAATGGCGCAGGATCGACCTGATTCTCCCTCCACCCGGGCCCTCTCCACCGCCGGCCGGTACCTCCCTGGGCCACGACAGCCATCTTCCTCGTTGACAGCCAACATCGACTGTGTATACTCAGTATATGGACATGCACAGCAGCCTGGTGATCTCCCAGACCGACGGCCGCCCGATGTATCTGCAGATCATGGAGCAGATCAAGCAGCGGGTCGCCGTGGGGGATTGGGCTCCCGGCGAGCCGTTGCCTTCGATTCGCCAGCTGGCCGTGTCCCTTCAAGTCAGCGTCATCACCATCAAGCGCGCCTATCTGGAGCTCGAACGGGAGGGCGTGATCGTGACTCAACAAGGCAAGGGCTCGATGGTAGCGCCGGAGCCTCAACTCGGCTCCCAGCTCTGTGAGCAAGAGCTGGACGAGCACCTGACGGAAGCGGCTCGCCTCGCTTCCTTGCTCGGCCTGAGCCCGAAGGACCTGGCCGAACGCATGCACCAAATCTCCAAGAATCTGGCCAAGGAGCGCTCATGACGGAACTCGCTGTCCGCTGCCAAGGGGTGGGAAAGGACTACTCCCACTTCTCCCTCCAGGATCTCGACCTCGAGCTGCCCCAGGGCAGCATCACCGGCCTCATCGGAGCCAACGGCGCCGGCAAGTCGACGACCATCCGCATCCTTATGGGGCTGGTGCGCCAGGACCGCGGCTCGGTCCAGGTCCTCGGCCTGCCGATGCCGGCCCAGCAGATCGCCGTCAAGCAGGAGGTGGGCTTCGTCTCGGAAGATATGAGCCTCTACAAGGCCGCCACGCTGGGCTGGCACCTGGATCTCATGGGCTCGATCTATCCGCGCTGGGACCAGGTCTACGCGGAAGAGCTTGCCCGGCGCTTCGAGCTGCGCCTCGACCAGAAGGTTCGAGGCTTTTCTCATGGTCAACGCACCAAAGCCGCCCTGGTGCTGGCCTTCGCCCGCCGGCCCCGGCTCCTGGTGCTCGACGAACCCACCTCCGGCCTCGATCCCATCGCTCGGCACGATGTCCTGGGCGCCCTGATGGAAGCCCTCACCGACGATCGGCGAACGATCCTCTTCTCTTCCCAGAACACCCACGACGTCGAGCAGATCTCGGACCAAATCACCTTCCTCGACCGCGGGCGCATCATCGACCGCGGCGACAAGGAGACCTTCCTCGACCGCTGGCGCCGCCTGCGGCTGGAGGTGCCCGACGGCAAGGAGCTACCGACCCTGGACGGCACGGTGAGCCGAAAGACCAGCGGCCGGCTCACCGTGGTCACCACTCGGCACTACGACGCCTCGACGGTGGCCGCCTACCAGGAGGCCGGAGTCATCGTGCACGCGGTGGAGAACCTGAGCCTTGAAGAGATCTTCGTCGCCACCGTCCAGAGCAGACGAAAGGAGTTGGCAGCGTGAGCACCCGAAACCCAGCAGCAGTAGACCCCCAATCCGGCTACCAGGCCGGCTCCCAAGCCGGACCCCTCGAACCCACCAGTCCGGTAACCGAGGATTGGACTCCCAGGGCCATGAAATTCAAGATGATCCGACGCCTGATGCTCACGGATTGGTACTTCCATCGACGCGTCCTGTTGGCCTACATCGGCGGCGGCGCCGTTTCCTTGGCGCTGGTGGCCTGGGGTGGAGAGGTTGGTTTCTACGCCGGCTTCGTTCTCTTCGTGACGGTGCTCATTGGTCTCGGCATCCATCTTCCCTTCTCCACCGTGGTCGAGGAACGCAAGCAGCAGACCCTCACCTTCGTGATGAGCCTGCCGATCTCCATCACCGAATACACCGCCGCCAAGCTGCTGTCGAATCTGCTCCTCTTCCTCTTCCCCTGGCTGACGCTGCTGGCCTGCACCGCCACCGTCATCGCGAGCCGAGAAGGCATGCCCAACGGCCTGATTCCCTTCGCGACCCTCTTGCTGGTCGAGATTTTCGCTGGCTCCTGCTTGATCCTCGGAACCGCCTTGGTCAGCGAATCCATCGCCTGGACCGTCGGAGCCATGATCTTCTCCAACCTTTTCTTCCACGCGTTCCTCTACACCGTTGCCCACCTCCCTGGAATCGCCGAGCGCCTCGAAGGGCAGAGTGCAGCCTGGAGCTCTACGGAGATCCTGGTGCTAGTGGGGGAGCTTGCGGTGATCGGCCTGATTCTCGGCTCGACCTTCGTGCTCCAGGCCCGCAAGACCGACTTCCTGTAAGCGACTCTCCTCGTACACGACCTCGCCGGCTTGCACCGGCTTGGCTCATCTTGCGTCGGAACGTGGGTTGTCCACGGTTCCCCGCTCGAGCTATGCCCATGCAGCCCGGATTTCCTCTTCCCGTTGACGTAGAAAGGACACCTTCATGACCCCGGATCCCAGCCCCGGCCTCATCGCCCCCAGCCAGGCCCGCAACGTGCCGCTGGACGCCCTGCGCAGCTTCCTGGTGTTCTTGGTGGTGGTGCATCACGCGGTGCTCGCCTACCATCCCTACGCCCCCCCGCCGCAGGATTCCTTCACCGCGGACTCCCTGATGTGGACCGCCTTCCCCATCGTCGACGGTCATCGCTGGCCCGGCATCGACCTCCTGGTGGGATGGAACGACATCTTCTTGATGTCGATCTTCTTCCTTCTCTCCGGGGTCTTCGCCTGGTCGAGCCTGATGCGCAAGGGCTCCGCCGGCTTCCTGCGATCCCGGGCTCTCCGCCTCGGCCTACCCTTCGCCGTCTCCGCCGCGGTCCTGGCACCCCTGGCCTACTATCCGACCTACCTGGTCACCGGCGCTGATCCGGGGCTGGGCGCGTTCTGGAGCCAATGGCTCGCCCTGGGACTCTGGCCCTCCGGGCCCGCCTGGTTCCTGTGGGTGCTGCTCGTGTTCAATGCGATCGCGGCAACCTTGCTGGTAAGCATTCCTGGCTGGGGTGAGGCCCTGGGCCGCGTGACGGAGCGTTTGGCCCGTCGGCCCCTGGCCTACCTGGGGGCTTTGGTGGTCGTCTCCGGCCTCGCCTACCTGCCCCTGGCAGCCTACTTCTCCCCGCAGTTCTGGGGCCATCTCGGACCCTTCTGGATTCAGAGCAGCCGCGCGCTCCACTACGCGGTCTACTTCTTCGCCGGAGTCGGCCTCGGAGCCTGCGGCATCGGCCGTGGCCTGCTGGCCACCGACGGCAAGCTCGCCCAACACCCGCTGCGGTGGTTCTTCGCCGCCATCACCTCGTTCATCTTGGCCGTCGCGGTCTTCTTGGCGGTGATGGCGAGCCTTCCCCAGGGTGGCCCCAGCCCGCTGCTCGCGGCCTTCGGCAACTTCACCTTCGTGCTCTGCTGCGCCTGCAGCTGCCTGGCCTGCCTGGCCATCTTTCTTCGCTGGTCACCGTCCCGCAGCCGCGCCCTCACCTTCTTCGGTTCCAACGCCTATGGGGTCTACCTCGCGCACTACTTCTGCGTCAGCTGGCTCCAGCTCGCCCTCCTCGACCTCTCGCTGCCGGGGGCGGTCAAGGGCACCCTGGTCATCGTGGGAGCCACTCTACTCTCCCTCGGCCTCTCCGCCACCCTGCGCCGAATCCCGGCGGTGGCGCGGGTGATCTGACCTCCGGGGCAGGCAGGGATCCTGGGCAGGCAGGGGCCCTGGGAAGCCAGGGCCGTTGCCGGCGCCCAGCTGTGCAATTTATCCAGTGAGTGGATAGAATCTATCCATGTACCGGAGAAATATCGAAGATTACCTGCGTGCAGCTCTCGCCGATACCCCGGTGGTACTGCTCCAAGGAGCCCGGCAGACCGGCAAGACCACGCTGGCCAAGGAGCTCGTCCGTAGCCTCGGCGGCAGTTACCGAACTCTCGACGACGCCGCCACCTACGCCTCCGCCACCCAGGCGCCCAAGGAGTTCATCGCACGGCCCGAAGGTCTGGTGGTGCTCGACGAGATCCAAAAGGCTCCCGATCTCCTCTCCGCCATCAAGGTCGCGGTGGACGAGGATCGGCGGCCGGGACGCTTCCTGCTCACCGGCTCGGCGCGAGTCCTGACCCTCCCCACCATCTCCGAGTCGCTGGCGGGAAGAATGGAGGTCGTGACTCTCTGGCCCCTGTCCCAAGGAGAGCTTGCGGATCGCGAAGAACGCTTCATCGACGCGATCTTCGGCGACTCCCTTCCCCCATTGCCCCCGGCACCGGAGAAGGCTGACTCGTCCTTCGCCACCATCCTCCAGCGGGCCCTCATTGGTGGCTTCCCGGAGGCCGTTGCTCGCCAGGACCCTCGTCGCCGCAACGCCTGGTTCGCCGCCTACATCACCACCATTCTCCAACGCGATGTCCGGGACCTTGCCAACATCGAAGGGTTGGCGGACCTGCCTCGGCTGCTCGATCTGCTCGCCAGCCGCTCTTCGAGCCTGCTCAATCGCGCCGAGCTCTCCCGCTCCACCGGCCTGGCCTATGCGACCCTCCACCGCTACCTGACCTTGTTGGAGATGACCTACCTGGTCCAGCTGCTCCCCCCCTGGAGCGCCAACCTGGGCAAGCGCCTCAGCAAGACTCCCAAGATCGACCTCTGCGACTCCGGGCTCATCGCCCACCTCAACGGCATGGTTCCCTTCACTCCCGGCAGCACACCGGCAAGCCTGCAGAAGCGAGCCGGGAGCCTCATCGAGAGCTTCGTCGCCGGCGAGCTGCGCAAGCAGCGGGGTTGGAACCACATCCCCACCAAGCTCTTTCACTACCGCACCGCCTCGAGACAGGAAGTCGACCTTCTCCTCGAAGGTCCCGGCGGCCTGGTGGTGGGTATCGAGGTCAAAACCGCCTCCAGCTGGGGCCGCCGGGACCTCCACGGCCTCAAAAGCCTCGCCGAAGCCCTCGGCGACCGCTTCCACCGCGGCATCCTGCTCTACGGCGGCAGCGAAGTTCTGCCCTGCGGAGAACGGATCCATGCGGTGCCGATCCGGGCGTTGTGGGAGTGGGACGGAGACTGACCTGAGACTTCTCGGCCGGATAGGCTCGTCCGGTAGCTCGGAGGCAGAAAGCTCCATCTGGTGCAAGAATTGAGGGTCTGACGATTGTTTGGAGGCAAGCCCTCACCCCTTCCGCTCCCCCTTGCATGCCTTGTAGGACATACAGAATGGTCATAAGCTTGGATTCCCCATGCGCCGCCTTCGGCTGATCGCGATCTTCGCCGCCCTGGCGGTGCTGGCCTTCCTGATGCTCGCTTCCTTCGCCCGCAGCATGCTCTACCCCTCACCCCCGGTGGCGGTGCCCTCGCCTCCGGGTGGAGATCTGGGCGAGGAGCGGCTATCCCTCGCCACGGGAAGTCAGGTGTATGCCTGGAGCCTGGAGCCGGCCAACCTGGCCACCGGCCGCCCGGTGGCGGTCTTCCTCCACGGCAACGGCGAGAACCTGGAGACGATGCGGCGCTCCGGCCTCTTCGACCGGCTTCGCCGGATGGAGGTGGTCACCCTGGTGATCGACTACCCGGGCTACGGCCGGAGCGGCGGCCGGACCAACGAGGAGGGGGTGATCGCCTCCGCCGGCGCCGGGATCGACTGGGCCCGGGAGAACCACCCGGAGCGGCCGGTGGTGCTGGTGGGCTGGTCGCTGGGGGCCGCGGCGGCTCTGGGAGCGGCGGCCCGCCGCCCCGACGAGGTGGTCGGCGTCGCCGCGCTCAGCCCCTGGAGCACGCTGGCGGAGGTGGCGGCGACCCACTTCCCACGGTTCCTGGTCACCTGGGCGGTGAAGGAGCGCTACGACAACCTGGAAGCGGCCCGGATGATCGCCCGGCACGGCGTGCCGACGCTGGTCATCCACGGCGAGCGGGACACGATCATCCCGGCGGAGCAGGGGCGGCGGGTGACCGAGGCGCTACGCCAGGGCTACCCGGCGGAGACGGGCGCGCCGACCACCTGGCTGGGGATTCCCGAGGCCGGCCACAACGACCTCCTGGGCTACGCCGAGGTCTGGCAGGCCCTCGAACGGTTCCTGGACGACGCGAGCGGGGAGCCGGACTCCGCCTGAGCAGCCCGGATCCCCGGCAAGCGAGCGCACAGGCTCACCGGCGCCGGCGGCGCTCCCGGCGCTTCGCTCGAGCCTCCTCGCTCGACGGCTCCTTCGCCTTGGGATCGGCCTTCACCACCCGGCCCACGTCGACCTCGCCGTCGTCCGCGAGCCGCACGATCCGCCGGCGCTCGCCGATGGCCGCCTTGCCGAAGCGGGCTGGCGACAGTCCGTGGGACCGGCCGGGAGCGGGGCGCGCCTCCGCGGCGCGCTTGGCCAGCTCCGCAACGGTCAGGCCGCCGCCCTTCTCGAAGACCGCCCCGACCTCGTCTAGCACGGCCCGGAGCTCCTCGCCCTGGACCGCCTCCCGAACCTCCTCGACGAAGCCGACGATCTCCCGGGCGCCCTCTTGGGACAGCCTCGCCTCCCGAGGCGCCGCCAGCAGCTCCCGGTGGCGAGCGGCGATCCGGGCCGCCCGGAGATAGAGCTTCGGGTTCTTCCGGGCGGTGGCGGAGAGCTCCTCCTGGAAGCTCCGCCAGGCGTCGAGCCAGCCCTGGAGGTGGTACCCCTCGAAGGTGTCGGCGTAGGGCCGGAATTCGCGCTCCGCCCGCATCCGGGACGGTCCGTCGTTCTCCTCGTTGTCGCTGGCGGCGGCCCCGCTCCGGACAGCGCAGGTTCCACCCAGGATGGCGTCCGACACGAAGCCGGCGCCCCCCGCCCAGCCAAGCACCCGGACGTCGTCCGCGTCGATCTCCACCCGCTCCATCTCGAACCAGAAGCGGAGGCTCTCCATCAGGTCCGCTCTCTGGGCGGCGTCGGTGTCGAGCCCGGCGGCGCTCGCCTCCTCCTCGATCCGGTCGTCCAGGGCGGAGACCACCGCGTCGGCGAGCTCCGCCTCGATGGCGGCCACCACGATCCCGGGCAACTCCGCCTCGACGATCGCCTCGATGGCGGCCGTCACCGCGGCCTGGGTCATCTGGCTCACTGTGAAGCCGGGGAGGAAGGGCAGCAGCGCGAGGTAGACCCAGAAGGGAAGATCGTCGAGATCGGTGTTCGGGGTCATCTCGTGGTCCACCGAATCCACCGTGATCTCGAACAGCTCCTCCAGCTCGAGGAGGTCGAACGGACCCCCCTCGTGGTTCTTCGGCGCCAGCGAGACGAAGGCGTCGACGCTGCCGGCACCGAACAGCACCAGGTTGGCGCCGGTGCCGATCCCCACGTCGCAGCGTACCCGGAGCTGGCCCTGGCCCCCGTCGACCACGAAGTCCAGGTCCATGTCCATCAGGACCACCGGGAAGCGGAATTCCCGATCCGGCAGGCCGGACGAGATCGTCCCTACCCCCACCCGCTCGTCGAGCCGCATCACCACCGAGGAGCGCTCGTCCAAGAGGCCGCCGGTCGCGAGCTCCCGCAGCCGGACCGCCACCTCGCCGAGGGCCGCCTCCCCGTCGCTCCGGTAACGCAGGAAGTGGTGGTGGTCCAGGTCGTCGCTGGTGACCAGGAGCTGGGCCAGGTACTGGTCGCCGACCCGGTAGGCGGGGCTCGTGCGCCGAGTCTCCCAGGCCTGCGGCGCCAGGGGGAGCGACGCGGACACCGGGTCGAGGAGATGGCGCCGCAGCTCGCACTGGAGGGAGACGACGTCGTCGAAGAACCTCTCGGTGACGCGGTCATCGAACAGGGTGACCGTCAGCGCAACCGCCGACAGGCCGGAGAGGTCCACGGTCACCGCCAGATCGTCGATCCGCTGGTTGATCGCCTGGCGTAGCGGCTGGCCGGCGCCGGCGACCACGTCGAGGATCAGCAGACTGAACGTCGCCCCGGGCACATAGGGCGTGATCACCAGTACCAGGTCGACCGAGTCGCCGAACGGATCGAGCTCGTCCTGGGGCACGGGGAGGGTGAGCTCGAACGTACCGCCGGCCTCCGTCTCCACGTCGCCGGAGAGGGCGACGCTGGTCACGCCGTTGCCGATCAGGGTCGCCACCAGATTGAGAGAGACCGGCAGGGCGGGCACATTTCCACGGTCGTCGACCGTGCCTTGGAAGGTCAACATCCAGAACACCTCATTTCAAGAGTCAGTTTTCGGCGGGACACGACCCCTCGGCCGGGCATCAACCAGGAGTGATCCGGCCCGGGGAAACCTTTCGCCACCCCGGTCCGGACCCGATCACGGATAGGACGTTTCCGTCTAGATTCTCCATTCGAGGTCATGAATTCTCCATTTCCTGTCGAAATCGGGTTCGTCGGTGGAGGACCGTTTCCGAGGCAGCGGCGCGGAAGCTCTCCGTCACGGTTCTTCGTGCCACGGTTCGGCACGGGCGGAAACGCTCTTCATCCCCGGCTTGAAGATGAACGTGTAGATGCGGGCGCGGATCGGTAGCCGCCCGTCTTCGAGTAGCGACGCGAGGGCAGAGAGGGCCAGCGGGTGGGCGCGCCGAAAACGGCGATAGGTCATCGTCTCACCCACGAATTGGTCGTGCGTCAGGGTCACCCGGCTCCCTCTGGCCGTCGCCTCGATCTCTACCGTGATCCGGCTCGGCGCATCGTCGAGGTCGGCGGCGCGGAAGGTCTGCTGAAAGCGTCTGGGCGGCTCGAGCCTCAGGATCTCGCCCTCGGCGAGTAGTCGCTCGTGGTCGTCGGTGATGAAGCGCCAGCGCCCGCCCGGCCGCATCTCGGCCTGCAACACGGCATCGAAATAGTGAGGATTGGGCACGTCGGTACGGGTCAACGCCTGCCACACGGTCTCAGGAGATGCGGCGACCTCGAATTCGCAGGACAAAAGGCTAGAGCCGTCAGTGTCTACGAGCTCCTCGCAGGGGACCCGCGATCCGCTGAATAGCCACACGATCCCCAGCAGCAGAGCCAGCGCTGCTCCAAGGCAGGCAAGTAACAGACGCCGTTGGACAGACATGAGCCTGACTCTACCGCCGATCGAGCGACCGGCCTCCGCCTTGCCTTGCCTCGCCTTGGCGGCGCAGGTAGTGGTACTTCCTTCGGATCGAAATGCTGGGCGAAGGAGGTGGAGGATCTTGTAGAGGGGAATCCTTGATCGCGGGAAAAGGTTGAAGACCATGTCCAAGGCAACGACGGGCTAGCAGCCCAGCACGAAATGAGTGGCGCGATGAAGCATCGTCGATGAGAAGATGGTGAACCGTACTGAGCCCCTCTCGGAGCCTGCCTCTCTCAAGACTTGCCTCTGCTGAAACGATATTACTCAGAACAACTAAGGCCGCCGCCGATGCATGAAACGACAGTCACCTTTCCCGCCAACCGCTTCGCTTTGATCGTCGTGTTCCTCGGCCTGCTGGCCGGTTCGCCGGTTGCCGCGGTCGCTCAGGACGATCCGACGCGAGCGCCGACCGTGGAGCAGTCGGCCATGGAACCCTCGGGGCAAGACGGCGCGGGTGAGCAGGAGGAAGCCGACCTCGCTAGCGAGGAGACGATCACCGACGAGATCACCGTCACCGCCCGCAAGCGGGAAGAGGCACTCGCCGAGGTCCCCATCGCCATCACCTATCTCGACGGCGAGATGATGCAAGAATCCAACATCTCCGGCCTATCGGAGCTGTCTCTCAGCGCGACCAACTTCATCCACAGCGAAGACGTCAACAGCTTCGATCGCTTCATCGTCCGCGGCCTCGGTACGACGGGATCCAACCTAGGCTTCGAAGAAGCCGTCGGCCAGGTGGTCAACGGCTATTATTTTGGCCGAAGCCGTTTCGGCCGGACCATGTTCCTCGATGTTGAGCAAGTCGAGATTCTCAAAGGGCCCCAGGGCGCGCTGATCGGCAAAAACAACAGTGTCGGAGCGATCAATATCACCACCCGCAAGCCGGGGCCTTCCTTCGGCGGCCACCTGACCACGACCTACGACTTCGAGGACGGCGAGGGCCTCGCCGTCGAGTCGGCGTTCGACGTGCCTTTTTCCGATGCGTTCAAATCACGCTTCGCCGTACGCTTCGAGGATCGTGAAGGATGGGTGCAAAACCTCGGCACCGGCCGCAACGACCAGGAGCGTGATGACTTCACGGCGCGCGGTCTCTTCGACTGGCAGATCGGTGAGACGCTGCAAGCCGAGCTCATGGTCCAGGTCGGCGACCTGCAGCGCAACGGCCGTGGCCGAGAGATCTACAACTGCGTGGGCGATGCCACGTCTCCCAATCCTCTCGATACTTCCGAAGACTGTTTATTCAATGGCGTCAAGGACGTGGTCTTCCGGATCAACGGCGAGCCCAGCCCCGAGCGCCACGACACCGAATACTCCATGGTCGGCCTGACGCTGAACAAATTCTTCGACAAGTTCTACTTCAGCTACCTCGGCAACGTCGCCCAATACGACTCGCTGGACGACTGGGATTCGGACCACAGCGACCTCGAGTGGACCCACATCTTCGTACGCGACGACTGGCAGCAAACGTCGCACGAGCTGCGGATCACGTCCTTCGGCGGCGAACGCTTCGATTACCTCGCAGGCCTCTACTACAGCGACCAGACCAACGACTTCATCCAGTCGTTCATGTTCTGCCGCGGGCCCTTCGGCCTGTGCACCGGCGGCACGACCAATCCGGATTTTCGCGGCCTGCAGCGCCATGCTTGGTCGACTCTCGACACTGAATCTCTGGCACTCTTCGCGCAGGTCGATTGGTACCTCTCCGACGAGCTGACGCTGACCGTCGGTGGGCGCTACACCGAAGAGGAGCGGGCGACGGACTCCAACGCCACGGTGCTGACCCCGTACGCTCTGGAAGTCGCCGGCAATCAGGTCGACTGCCCGAACGTCACCGACGAGCTCGACGGCGTCGGCATTCCCATCGATTTTCCCTGCGGACCGGCGCGTTTCACCAGCTCCGGCTTCTTCGATCGATCAGAGGACGACTTGAGCCCCAACGTCACCTTGCGCTGGCTCAATCCGGAGGGGGGCATGCTGTACGCGACCTACGCTGAGGGGTTCAAGAGCGGAGGTTTCCAATTCCCGAATTACGTGCCCCAGGCGGCACTGACCCGCGACCTGGTCGAATACGACTCCGAGAGCACGACCCATCTCGAGCTTGGCGGCAAACGGACCTTCGCCGACGGTCGCACACAGCTGAACTGGGCCCTTTGGTCAACCGATTTCGAAGACATTCAGGTCTCCGGCTTCGACGCTGTCACGCTGATCCAGAACGTCAACAACGCGGCGCAAGCAAACTCCACCGGCGTCGAAGTCGATCTGGTCTTTCGGCTCGGCGACCGCACGAGCCTCTCGACCTCGATGGCCTGGACGGAGTCTGAATACGACGACTTCCCCAACGGCCCGTGCTACGCCGGCCAAACTGAAGCCCTCGGCTGCGTCGCCACGACCTTTTCGGACGGCACCGTGACCCGAGTCCAAGACCTCGCCGGCACGCCGCTGCCGTACGCTCCCGAGTGGCAGTTCAACGCGCGGCTGAGCGGCGGTGAGATACCGATCGTCGGGGGATTGGAGTTGGGTTACGACCTGTTCTATTACTGGATCGACGATGTCCACTTCAAACTGACCAACGATCCACTGGACACCCAAGAAGCGTACGGCAAGATCAACGCGGCGATTCACCTCGACTGGCTCGATAGCGGGTGGACGGTGACGCTCATCGGCAAGAATTTGACCGACAAGCTGACGTCGAGTCTCGGCGACTCGACCACCGGAGTCGGTCAAGCGGGAGATATCGGTCCGACGCCGAACTACAAATTTGTCGATCCCGGTCGCCAAATCGCGCTCCAGTTGGCCTATCGATTCTGACGCCCGCGGCGTCGGGAAGAGCGACGATATGGGGCTGGAGCAGGCCTTCCCTCTTTCCTGACGTCTGAGCCTCCGCCCCAGGCCTCACTCCACCCGATAGGTCACCCCCGAGCTGCGCCCCCGGTCGTCGGTCACCACCAGACGGTGGTGGCCGGGGTGGGGGTCGAGCATCAGGCGGTCTTCGGGGGTGGTGGAGCCGATGAGAAGGCCGTCTTGGTACCAGTACAGGCGGCGCACCTCGGCCTGGGCGCGGGCCACCAGGGGGAGGCGCTGGTCGCGAAGCGGAGCTTCCGGACGCAGGCGGTAGGGGGTGGCGGGGTCGGGGGAGAGAATGCGCGGGCCACGGTCGCCGGCGGCGCCGGCACAGCCTTCGGCGAAGGTCGGAGTCTGGGCGACCTCCTGGCCGCGGGAGCGCCACCAGGCCACCAGCTCCGCGGGGTAGGCGGTGTACTCCAGCCAGGTACGCTGACGGTCGGCGAGACAGGTGCCGTCCAGCAGCTCGCCGGTGTCAGCGTCCGCCAGGGCGCGGCGGTGGTGGTCGCAGAGGGGTAGGCGGGTCTTTCCCGGCAGCGCCGTCACCTGCACCGTGCGCGGGCAGTGGGGGCCGGGGCGCAGGTGGGATAGGGCGCAGACCTCCAGCTCGCCGAGCCGCAGCAGGGCCGGCTCGGCAGGCCCCGGGCCGCCGGGATCGAGGGCGCGGAAGAGGTCGAAGAGGAGCGGCGCCGCGTGCTCCGAGCCGGAGATGCCGTGGCGCGGGCTGCCGTCGAAATTGCCCACCCACACGGCGATGGTGAAACGCCGCGAATAACCCACCGCCCAGGCGTCGCGATGACCGTAGGAGGTACCGGTCTTCCACGCCACCGCCGACGCCGACCGGGACAGGCTCCAGGCTCGGGGCAGATCCGGCCGTTCCACCTGCAGCAGGGTCTCCGTCAGCAGCCACGCCGCCTCCTCGGACAGCAGCCGCTCTGGGATCCCCGACGCACCACCCTCGTCCGGCGCCCAGGTGACGGGGAGAGCCTCCCCGCCGTTGGCCAGGGAGGAATAGAGCTGAGCCAGCTCCAAGAGCGTCAGCTCCCCGGAGCCCAGGATCAACGGCAGACCATAGCGATACGCCGGCCGATCCAGAGACCGGGCGCCGCCGCGCTGCAGGAGGTCGAAGAACTCTCCCAACCCGACCCGCGCCAGGAGCCGCACCGCCGGAGCATTGAGACTGTGCACCAGCGCCTGCTGGGCCTCCACCCGGCCGCGGTAGAGACCGTCGTAGTTTTCCGCCACATAGCCAGCGAAATCCGTCGGCACGTCCAGCAGATAGGAAGCCGGAACCACCCGGCCGTCGTCGAAGGCCAGGCCGTAGAGGAAGGGCTTGAGGGTCGAGCCGGGAGAGCGGCGAGCGACGACACCGTCCACCTGGCCCGAATACTCCGACTCCTCGAAGCCGCCGGAGCCCACCCACCCTCGTACGCGGTGGCTGGAATTCTCCACCACCACCGCCGCCGCGTTGCCGATGCCTTGGGAGCGCAGCCGTCGGACATAAGCCTCGACATTCTCCTCCGCCACCTGCTGGAGCTCCAGCTCCAGGGAGGTGCGGATGCGGGGGGCACCGCCCTGGCCCGACCGGGATGCCCCAGCCTCCTCCACCACCCGGCGGGCGAAGTGGGGAGCCTCGAAGGGAGCCGGCAACCGGCGCCGGGGCACCGGTACCCGCATCGCCTCCCGCACCTGCTGGTCGGTGAAGGCGCCGCGGTCGCGCAGCTGACGCAGCACCTTGTCCCGCACCGCCAGCGCCGCCTCCGGATGCTGCACCGGATCGTAGAGGGTGGGGGATCGGGGCAGCGCCACCAACAGGCCGATCTCCCCTAGCGCCAGCTGCTCCACCGGCTTGCCGAAGTAGAAGCGCGCAGCGGCCCCAACACCCTCCAGATTGCCACCATAGGGCGCCAGGTTGAGGTAGATCTCCAGCAGCTCGCGCTTGGAAAATTGGCGTTCCAGCTGCAGCGCTCGGAAGGCCTCCCGAGCCTTGGCGACGAGGGTGCGGGGCGCCGGGTCGGTCATGCGGGCGATCTGCATGGTGAGGGTGGAGGCACCGGAGACCACCCGTCGGGCGCGCAGATTGTGCACCGTCGCCCGCAGCACCGCCAGGGGATCGACTCCGGGATGGCGGAAGAAGCGCTGGTCCTCGGAGGCGACGATGGCCCGCCGCAGCTCCTCCGGCATCTGGTCGTAGGTCACCGGCAGCCGCCAGCGCTGGTCCGCCGCCAAGAACATGCGCAGCGGCTCCCCGCGGCGGTCCTCCACCACCGTCGCCGCCGGCCGCTCCAGGCGCTCCAGGCGCTCCAGGGGGAAGGGGAAGAGCCAATCCAGCACCAGAAAGCCCATCCCCGCCGCCAGCATCCCGGCCAGGGGCAGCAGCGCGAGGAGCACCCAGGCCCGGCGGGAAACGAGCAGGCGGCGGAGAGACGTGCGAGCGGCAGTCGCCCGAGCCGCGATTCCTGAGCTAGCCATTCGGGCCGCTCATTCCTGAACGGCGACCTCCAGAGTGCTCCTCTGCCCCGTCGCCCGCAGCGCCGGGTCGTACATCGCCTCGGCGTGGATCGGCGGCAGGCGGAACTGCCCCGGCGTCACCGCCCGCAGCACCGTGTAATAGGTCTGCCAGGAATTGGCCGGCAGATCGACGAAGAGCAGCGCCCGGTCATCCCGCAGATCCACATAGCGCGGAGCGCCGGCGGCGTCGGTGACCCAGGTGAGGGTCTCGGTGGTCTCCAGGCGTGGATTCTCGATCTCCAGGCCCGAGGGCAGCAACGCCTCCACCACCACATTCTTCACCGGCCCGACGACGCTGCGCACCCGCGCCCGCAGCACCACCAGCTCGCCCTGCTGCACCGGCCCGGAGAGGGCACGACCGTCCCGCGCCAGCAGCTCTCGCTGAACCTCCAAGCCGGCTTGCTCGGGCTGGAAGGCGGCGTCGGTGGGGACGCCGCGGGTGGTCAGGCTGTAGTACGCGGCGCCGTCCCCGCCGGCGGTCTGAGCCTCGATCACCAGCGGCGCCGAGCCGGCGATTCGCGAGAACACCGCCGGCTGGCGGCTGTCGAAGGTGCCCAGCACCTCGTCTCCCAAAAGAACCCGTCCGGAGATTGGCGGCGCCTCACCCTGGCGGCGGAAGAATTGCCCCAGGGCCAGCAGCGTCATGCCGCTCTCCTGGGTGGTCCACACGCCGGCGGTGCTGGCGTCCCGGGCCAGGCGGTCCACCAGCTGGGGCAGCCGCGGGCTCTGGGGCGCCGCGTCGAGCATGGCCAGCAGGGTCAGCGCCCGGCGCCGGATGGTGGAGTCCAGATTGCCACCGGTCTGCCGCTCCACCCGCTCCACTTCTCCCAGTCCGGCGAGGAGCTCGTCCACCGCGTCTCCATCCCCCACCGCGGCATAGGCCGCCGCCAGCAGGGCCCGGGAGTCGGTTTGCAGCGCCTGACCGTGCTTGCCCCGCAGAAAGTCCATGGTGCCCAGATCGCCGCGGCCGGCGCGGGCCAGGACGTAGAGCGAATAGACCAGACGCTCCAGCTCCTCGGCCCCATAGGTGGCCTTGGAACGCACCTGCCCGGCCTGATAGACCAGCGCCCGCTCGAGCACCAGCGAATCCACCGGATAGCCGGCCCGCTGGGCCTCCACCAGGAAGTGACTGGCGTAGACGCTGGACCAGGCGTCGGGCTGGGTCTCCCCCTGCCACAGAGCGAAGCCGCCGCTGGACAGCTGCAGCCGAGCGATCCGCCGGGCGGCGTCGAGCACCAAGGTCTCGGGATCCGCGGCGCCGGCTTCCGGATCCAGCAGCTCCGGCTCCAGCTGCTGGGCCAGATCCGCCAGATAGAGCAACGGGAAGGCCCGGGATACGGTCTGTTCCAGACAGCCGTAGGGATAGGTCAGAAGATCCCGCAGCCGGCCGCTGAATTGCACCAGCGGCACCGCACCGATGCGCAGCCGGCGCTGCTCGGTGCCGGCGCGCAGAGCGCCGCCCTCCAGAGGCAGCTCCAGCCGCGCTTCCTGCAGCTGGCCGCTACGCCGGGTGGCCACCGCCGGCAGATCCGGCCGCAGCGGCACCCAGCCGGTGGTGCGGGCGGTCTCGCCCTGGGCACGGGCGGTGATGCGCAGCTCCACCTCGTCCCCCGCCTCGGCGGTTGCGAGATCGAAGTAGATCGTCGCCTCGCCGCCGTGAGGCACCTGCGGCGATTGGGTCGCCGACCCCGCCGCCTTGCCGTCGCCGGAAACCTCCAAGCTTACCTCCACCGGGCCGTCGGCGCCGGTGTCGTTGCGCACGGTGACGGGGATGCGCACCGTCTCCCGATAGGAGAGCACCCGCGGCAGAGTGGGCAGGAGTACCAGCGGATCCCGCACCCGCAGGCGCTGGTCGGCGGAGCCGAATTTGCGCCCGTCCACGGTCACCGCCATCACCCGCAGCGCCCCCTGGAACTCCGGTACCTCGATGCGGGTGGTGGCCAGCCCGGAGGAGTCGGCGGTGACGACGCCGCTCCAGAACGCCACCGGCTTCACCCGCCGGATGCTCTCGGTGCGCAGATATTGCGCCGCACCGTCGGCGAAGTCACCGCCCCCCGCCGGCGCCGCTCCCTCGACGTCCGGCAGCAGGAGGCTGAAGCTGTCGTAGGACCGCACTCCCAGGGCCAGCCGCTGGTAGAAGAATTCGAACGGCTCGGGGCTCTCCTGGGCGATGAGCTGGAGGATTCCCTCGTCCACCGCCGCGATGGTCACCGCCGCTCCCGGCGCCGTGCGCACGCCGATCTCCACCTCGGTCTGGGAGCGCACCTCCTCCGCCACCTGCAGGTCCGTGCGCAGACGGTTGGTGATGCGGTCCACCGGCAGCGCCACAGCGCCGAAAGCCCGGGCCACGGCGCCGGGCTCCAGATCCTTCGACGAACGCACCACGGTGGCGGCGACATAGACGTTGGGGCGGTAGGAGCCGCGGATGGGCACCTGCACGGTGGCGGTGTTGCCGCTCAGGGTGTGGACCTGGGTGTCCAGGACCTTGTCCCCCTCGATGGTGAGCAGGAGCTTGCCTGGGAACGGCGAGCGCACCTGCACCGTGGCGGTGTCGCCGGGGCGGTACTCCTCGCGGTCCAGGTCCAGCTCCACCCGGCTGGGGTTCTCGATGGCCCACGGCGAGTAGCCCCAGCCGCTGACGTAGAACGCCACCGAGGTGGCGGCACCGGTGGCGGGATCGCTGATGCGCAGGCGATGCCGGCCGTAGTCCGCAGGCTGGAAGGTCACCGTGCCCTGGCCGCTGCCGGAGAGGGTCTTCTGCTGTACCGGCACCGATTCGCGGCTGGACTCGTAGCGATAGGTACCGGAAGGGGTCTTGCGCAGCACCGTATTCCAGCGCTCCAAGATCAGCTCCGCCACCAGCTCTCCGGAGATTTCCTGAGCGCCGGCCTTCTTCCCGGCGGGGCTCACCGCCACGTAATCAAACGTGACTTCCTGGCCGGGCTCGGGGTAGCCCTCGCCTTGGCGTTTGAGCCCGAGGTAGTAGGGCACCGGATGGATCGGCACCCGGGTCAGTGCGGTGACACCCCGGCCACCGGCCTCCTGCACCCGCGCCGTCACCACCGCCTCCAGCGCCGCCGGCACCTCCGACACCGCCACCGCCGGCGCCGTCAGCCGGGCCTGGCCCTCGTCATCCAGCTTGCCCTGATGGTGGAAGATCTCCCGATCCTCGAAAGAGCGGTCGCCGTCCCCGAAGGCATAGGCGGCAAACTCCTCGGGAGCGAAAGGAGCCGAGACCAGCCGCACCCGGCTCTCCACTGCCAGCCCCGCCGACGGCGGCCCGAAGAGGTAGCTGCTCTCCACCGTGTAGGACAGCTCCTCGCCGGGGCCGACCCGCTCCCCCTCCGGCTCGATGGCCACCTCGATGCGGTCGGGGATGAACTCCTCTACCTGGAAGCGATAGGTGCCGAGAATCTTCTCCGCCGCCTCCAGCTCCAGGCTGTGGCCACCGGTGAGAGCGTAGGGCGGCAGCTCCAGCGACAGCTCCGCCAGGCCCCGGCGGTCCAGCTGCAGCTGCTGAGTGCCCAAGACCCGGCCCTGGGGATCCCGATGCCGCAGCAACACCGGCATGGCCGGCGGCGTGGACAGGTCTCCGGAGCGCACGATGGCCACTCCTTCCACGGTCTCGCCGGGACGGTAGAGGTTGCGCTCGCCATAGAGATAGGCGGTGTAGCCGCTGCCCCGGGGCTCGGCGCCGGAGACCTCGAGACCGGCGGTGTCGATGCCCATGCGGTCGAGGTACAGGAAGGTGAAATCGCCGCCCTTCTCCACCGTCACCAGGAAGGGCTGCGTTTCCTGCAGCTTGTGCGGATCCCCCAGCCGCCACAGTCCCGACTCGTTGGTGATGCCCTCGCCGATCTTCTGATTCTGATCCGAATAGAGGGTCACCCGCGCCCCCGCCGCCGGCGCCAGGGTGCGGGACGAGGCGGCCCACACCAGGAAGTCCTCATCCCCCCGCTTGGCCACCGCTCCCAAATCGGTGACCAGGATCCACCGCTGCTGCGCCTGCCAATCCCCGGGGCGACTGAGGAGCACCCGGTACAGCCCCGGCTCCTCCCCCCGCAGCATCTCCGCCAGCGGCACCACGGTGGTGACGGAGCGATTGCGCTGGCCTTGGATCTGCAGCGTCTTGCTCTTCAGCCGATCCCCCAGGGAGCGCGCCAGCCGCGCCCCGGAGTAGGTGGAGTCAGTGTTCAGCCGGCCGCCGTAGGTGATGAGGGAGAAGAGATTGTTGAGGTAGACCCGGTCCACCGACAGGGTCACCTTCTGCACGTTCACCGTCTCGATGGCCACCGCCCGCGGCCCCTGGGCGGAGAGGAACATGCCCTGACTCTGGAAGTCCGCCGACGAATCCAGATCCGACAGCCGCACGTCGTAGCTGACCCCTTCCCGCAGCACTGCCTGATCCGCCGCCGGCAGCCCTTCGCCAAGCTTCAACTGGTAGCGCGCCCCCGGCTGGAAGGCACCGGTGAGGGTGAGCTTGTTGCGCGCCGCCGACAGCCGATAGTCCACGTCCGGGCTCACCGCCACGAAGGAGCGGGCCGCGGCGGAGGTCACGGGCGAGGAGAAGGCCACCTCGATGCGCGACTCCCGCTCCCCGGGGAAGGACTCCACCGAGCGCACCGACAGCTTGTCCTTGGAGCCCACCAGCAGCTCCTCGACGAAGGCCTGGCCCAGGGGCACATTGCCCGCGTCGGGGGTGAGGGCGGCATCCACCACCAGGCGCACCGAGCGCTCTTGGGAAGTCTTCTGCACCGGCCCGGTGCGGAAACCGATATTCGGCCGGGTCCAATAAGCCTGCTCCAGGCTCACCTCTATCTGCCCGCCTTCGGCCTCGGAATCCTCCAACCGGATCAGCGGCGCAAGGGTCTCCGGATCCACCGGGTAGTTGAAGCGGATGGTCCCCCGCAGCACCACCTTCGCCTCGCCGTCCAGCAGGGGCTCTTCGGTAACCTCGACGGTCTCTACCAGGAATTGGTCCGTGCGCACCGTCAGCCGCGCCTCCCCCGCCAGCTCCTGGCCCTCCGCCAGCAGACGCTCGGGAATCAGGGTGACGGCGTATTGGCTGGCCATGGGAAAGCCGCCGCTGGGCTCAAAGCGCAGGGAGCTCACATCCAGCCAGCGCCAATTCCCCGCCAGCGGCGGATCGATGGTCGCCGGCGCCTCCCCCAGCACCTCCCCCACATGCCCTTCCCCCAGGGGCCGGTCGAAGAGGATGTCCAGGTACTCCCGATTCTCCCGATCGAGGACCACATCGAAGACCTCCACCGCCTCCACCGAGGACTCCTCCACCCCGTCCCCACCCTGGAAGAGCGCCACGCCCCCCAGGATCACCAGCAGCAGCACCAGGGCGGCGATGACCGGATTGCGCCAGTCGGAGAAAAAACCCCCGCCGTCTCCGCCGTCTCCGCCGTCTTTGTCGCCACTCCCGCCGGCAGCACTGCCACCACCGGCACTCCCAGCGCCTCCGGAACCTCCGGCCTGGGGCTTCTCAGCAGGCTTCTCCGCCTCGGCGGGCTTCTGCTCGTCGCTGGTTTTCTTCTCTTCGCTGGACTGGTGCTCGTTCTGCTCGGCCATGGACCCTCATCCTCCTTGGAATTCCCCTGATTGTAGCCCGGCAGAGCGGGCAGCATTGGGGCGAGAATGAGGCGAGCTCAAGCCAATCCCGGAATGAGCCGAGGATTCAGGGGCTCAATCGAAGAAGACGCGGCGGTGCTTCCACAGGTAGAGGCTCGACCAGATTCCGAAGAGGGCGAAGGGGAGGAAGAGGATGCCGCCGGGGGAGAGCTCTCCCGAGTGGAAGTCCCGCACGAAGACCACCGTCAGGGAGTACCCGTAGAGCACATTGCACCACTGAGCCAGCAGCCACCCCCAGAACCGCCCGCGCCAAAGCCCCACCGCGCTGGCCGCCAAGAGGGGGGCGGACCAAAGCAAGTCGGCGATGCCGAAGCCGTAGAGGGTCGGGATCGAAGCCTCGGGGGCCGGGCCGGGAGCCGCGGAACGCAGCTGCACGATCACCGCGAGCCAGAAACCGACGTGGAGCAGCGCCGCGACGGTGTTGACCACGGCGATGAGGCGGACGGGGAAGCTCCGGGCTGCCATCACATCGCCCCCTTCATCTCCAGCGCCCGCCAGGCGGAACGAACCAAGGAGGTGTCGCGGGCCGCCTGACGCAAACTTTCGAGGCGAGCCTCGTCGAGCCACTCCCCGCGGATCATCACCGCCGCTGGCGATTCGACCGCCCCGATACGCTGCAGGGGATCTTCCTCCAAGAGGACGAGGTTGGCGCGGTAGCCCGGGGCGATCTGTCCTGTCCGCTCGAAGCCCAAAGCCTGTGCGCTCACCCGGGTAGCCGTGGCGAGGGCGTCGTGGGGCGACAATCCCGCGGCGACGAGCAGCTCCAGCTCCCGCGCCAGGGACGCCCCGGGGATGATGCCGAAGCCGCCGGCATCGGTGCCGGCGATGAGGGGGACCCCCGCCTCGTGGAGCAGGCCCGTGGCCTTCAGGAAGAATTCGGCGTGGGGCGCTTCGTACTCGGAAACCTCGGCGCTGCTCCAATACTCTTCAGCGCCCTGCTCGAAGAGCCGCACCAACGGATTGATGGTCTCGGAGCCCGGGCGTTCGAGGTAGGCGCCCTGGCTTTGTGCGATGAGCACCAGGCGCCGGTGGGCGATGAGGGTCGGCGTCACCACGTCACCGGAAGCGCGCAGCCGGTCCGCCACGGCCCGCATCTTCTCCTCGTCCAGATCGTCCCGCAGGCTGTGCCAGACGACGGTCTCGACGTGCTCCAAAGTAGTGAAATCGCGCCCCACCGAAGCCGTCCACGGCACGTCGAACGGCTTCTCCCACGGTACTCCCGCAGTGCGCACTCCCTCCGGCGAGTGGCCCGTCACGCTCATGCCGAGAGCCTCCGCCTCGGCGAGGATGGCCTCGAAGGCCTCGCCGGTGAGATTCGAGTAGACCTTCACCGTCCGGTAGCCCGCCTCGTGCTGCGCCCGAACGGCGGCGCGGGCCTCGTCGGCGGTGGTGACGATCTGCTGCAGCACGTTCTCGTTGGGACCGTGGCTGTTGAGAATCGGGCCGGTGGTGATGAAGTCCGGCCCCAGCAGCTCGCCGGCCTCCATGCGCTGCGGCAACCTCAGATGGAAGGGGTAGCCGGACATATTGCGCACGCCGGTCACGCCGTGGGCCAAATACGCCGCCAGCTCCGCCTCGTCGCTGAGGTGAATGTGGGCATCGATCAACCCCGGAATCAGCGTCCGCCCGGCCCCATCGATCCGGCGCACCCCTTCCGGAGCCTCCACCGCTCCCGCTGCCCCGACCTCGGCAATGCGATCCCCCTGGACGAGCACGCTCCGCCCCTCCTCCACCTCCGGCGCTCCGGGCACCATGGAGGCGAGGCGCACGTTGTCGAGGAGCACGCCAGCGCTCTCGCGGGCCTGGGGCCGCAGACCGTCGGGCAGGTGGGTGATCTCCAGCCACAGCCACCCGGCGGTGACCAGCAGGAGGAGGAGCAAGGCGAAGGCGACGACTTTGAATCTGGTGATCTTCATCGGGATCTCGTCGGAAACCTGGATTGTAGCCCAAGGACCCGGCCCGATCAGGGCGGAATCGAAAGCTTCCGGGACGAGCTACTGAAGCCACAAAGAAGATGCGATAGCCTAATGCGCATGAACAGAAATTTAGGCAACCTCCAAGATCTCCAAGCCCTCCCGCGTCAGGGCTGGCACCTCGCCGGCCTGATGGCGATGACCCTGCTCGTGGTCTCCCTCTTCGGAGTCTCCAATGCCCAGGGCCAGGAGGCCTTCGTCCACGTCGCCGACAGCGGCAACAGCTTCCTCAACGTAACCCAGCTCGACCACCCGGCGGTCAACGGCCAGCCCTCGGCACGGCTCATCGTGACGCCGAATTACAACCCTGACGGCGGCGGCGCCGGCGTCAACAACCCGCACTACATCGGAGTCTTCTACAGCTCGAACCGCTGGAGCATCATCAACGAAGATCTCGCCCTGATGCCCGATGGGGCAGCCTTCAACGTGCTGGTGGCGCCTTCCAGCCGTTCCTTCGTCCACCAGGTCACCGAGGCCAACACCGTGGGCCGCTCCACCCGCCTCGACAACCCTTTGCTCACGGGGGACGAGAGCCGCTTCCTGGTCACCCACAACCGCACTCCCAACGGCGAGCCCAACGGGCCAACGCTGGAAACTTCCTTCCGTTCGTATTCCATCAGCAGCCCGGAGGAGACCTGGACCATCGAAGTACCCGTCGGGGAGACCCTGCCCGAAGGCACCGAGTTCAACGTCTTCGTTGCCGATGCATCCTTCGAAACCTTCGACCACTTCGCCACCGCCTCCAACACCAGCTCCGACACCACCTATCTGAGCCACCCCATGCTCGACGGCAACCCGGACCCATTGGTGTGGGCCTACGAGCTGATCCCCTTCGGCCCCAACGGAGAGAACTACCATCCCTATGCAGTGGCCTACGACCCCACTCTCGAGCAATGGGCGATCCGCAACAGCGATGGCGCCAACATCGCCTTCCAGAGTCGCTTCGTCGTCGGATTCCAGGTGAACTCGATCTTTACCGATGGTTTCGAGAGTGGGGATACGACGAGGTGGAGTCGGCGGGTGCCTTGAGATCTTCGTGGAATCTCTGGCCTCGGAGCGGGAAATCAGAAGGTGGGTACCCTCTTGCGGACCGACCTATCGGACTGACCTATCGGTCTTGGACTCCCGATCCTCGCCCTTCCGCCGCACCGTCCCCCCGACCACCATGGCCGCCGAGATGATCATCAGGTTCTTGACGATGTACTGCCCTTCCATCGTCGGTCCGTACGGGATCCGTCCCGCCTGAAACGCCACCTCCGGCAACAGGACCAGCGGTAGGAAGGTTCCCACCATCTGGAGCGCCAGCAGCGCGATGGCGATGCGGAGGGTCGGGCGGAATAGGAAGGCCACCCCGATGGCCACCTCCCACCACCCGATCACCCCGACCCAGGCCTGCGGGCTGAGGAACGGCAACCAAGCGGTGGTCGCCTCCACCAGCGGCTGCGCCGGCGAGATGCCCAAGGGCTTGAGGATGCCGAACCAGATGAAGATGACGCCCAGGGAGATGCGCAGAGCCAAGGTGCCGTAGTGGCGCATGAAGGCGGAGATGGCTCGGTCCAGGCGATCAAAGTCCAGCCGGTCGAAGTTGAATGCCATGGGTGGATGCCTCGCTGGTAGGGAGAAGACTCGTGGGCAGGAGACCCGGTGCAGATAGACAGGGCCGCGCCCGGTCCCGAGAGCACTAGAGGAATGCTACCTCAGCGGCTCCAGGTCCATGGACCCGAGACCCAATTTCTGACTCCACGCAAAGAGAGCGGCTCCCGAGGCTCAAGAAAAGAGCCCCGGGAGCCGCTGAGTCAAGACGTGGCCGTAGTCAGTCGCCCTGAACGCAGAACTGACAGCCGCCGCCGCTGACCTGGATGGTCCAGGTCGCCGACTTGGCCACCTGGGGCCGGGTAGCGCTGTGCAACAGCGAATTGTTGTCGATGGCCTTCATGCGCACCGTCCAGGTGGTGCCACCGAGGGGTGCGGTAAAGGTGTAGGAGGAGGTATTCCCCGGGGAGACGCTGGAGGTGCGCACCTTGGCGTTGTTGACGTACCACTCCACCGTCAGGTTGGGGCCTGAGGACGGCGCGAAGGTGCGCGCACTGAGGGTCACCGACTGGCCTTGGCTGAGGGTGAGGCTGCCCGCCGACGGCGACCGGCTCCCCGGCTCGATGGTGCTCACCCCGCCGCCGGGCACGCCCCAGCCCCCCAGGTACATGGAGATCAGGATGCGTTCCCGGTCCACCCGGCAAAAGGGCTCCAGGGAATCCCGCATGATGCCGTTGAAGCACTGGCGATACATGTCGTCGGCCTCATAGCGCGCCCCCTCCCAAGCCCCGGCGGCCAGCGCATCGGAGAGCGGATAGACGGTGGGCACCGAGGTCGAAGACGACACCCAATGCTTCCACTTCAGGCCACTGCGGTAGTAGACATCGGTGACGTTGGGCTCGCAGTTGTCCGACGGGTCGGTATTGAGGTCGGAGCACGGATCGAAGTCCCCCTCCGTGTCCACATACTCGTCCCCGAGGCCGGCGAAGGTGTGGGCAAACTCGTGCTGCACCACCCCCAGGATGTCGTCGGAGACAGTGTAGCCGTCATCCATGGATGTCACCGCCACCTCGCCGCCGGAGCCGCCCCGCAGGGTGGATTGGACGACGGTGACGATGATGTCCCAGTCCGGATAGCCGGAAGCCGCCTGGAGAGCCTTGGCGGTGTCCACCGTCAGCAGACGCCAGATGCCGTCGGTGCAGTAGGTTGCGTCGAAGGCGGTGCTGACGTAGGTGCCGTTGTCCAATCCCTCATCGTCCGGATCCGGGCAGAGCGGCCGATCCGCACCTCGCCCCAGGGACGGTACGTGGAGGCGCCAGAAGTTGAAGTGGCTCGGGTAGGCCGAGAACGGCAGCGTGCTCATGAAGCGCTCGGCAAAGGTGTCGGTGTCGACCCGGAACCAGCGCAGATCGCTACTGGTGTAGCCCTCCGCCAGGAAGAGGATGTCCACCCGGTTGTTGGAGGAACCGCTGGTATAGCCGGGAACGGCCTCGAAGGTCGCGCCGGTGAGGGCTTGAGACATCGTGTCCTCGGCGCCGAAAAATTGGCGTCCCAGATCGTCCAGATCAAAGCTGTTGGCAGTCCGCAGCTCCGCCGGCCCGTAGGCGATCTCCAGGTCGGTGGCGCCTTCGATCACCGGCACGCGGACGGCGAAAGTGGCCTCGTGGAGGCGCTGGACGTGGGCGTCGATGCGGGTGTCCCGCTCCTTGATCCGCGGATCGTCCTCCGGCAGCAGAGTCTCGCTCCGCAGCCAGCGGGGAATCTTCACCACGGTCTGGTAGACCACCTGTCCCTTGCCGTCCCGCAGCCGGACCAGAGCACCGTGGCCCTGGCGACCGGTGAGGCCCTCCGCCAACATCTCCATCTGCTCGTCGCCGAGGCTTTCGAAGGGACCGGCCATCTGCACCTGCCGGTAGAAGGTCGCCCGGGGCAGCAACCCGTCCCCGGCGGAGACCACCAGGTAGTGAGCAGGCTGGGCGTTCTGTTGATTGGCGATGGAAGCAGCGTCCAAGAGCTGTGCCGCTGACGATTGGGTCACAACAAACTGAGCCACCAGCCCCAGCAGGGCCACGGCCAAGGTCGGAAGTAGATTTCGCATGATCAGATCCTCGATTCAGCGCCTTCACTCAACGGATCCATTCCGGCTCGCGGGGCGCTTCATGGGGATCTATGCGGGACAGGAGGGAACCCCGCCACGGGATTCGCAACAACGACCAACAAGTGGGTACCACCCCCGGAACCCCCCGGATTCAGGGCGATCAACAAGTGGGGACCACCTTCGATGAGGAGGCCCTCCTCCGCCACCGGGGCAGCGGCTATGGAAAGCAAAGGAACGAGGATCCCCCCGTGTCACGGGAGCTTCTTCGGCAAGGTCGGATCGGTGAGGGGCTGGGAAGCTCCGGCAAAGCCCAGGCGGGAGATAGGGGGCTGCCGGGAATCCGGTGAGGAAGCCTCAGACTCGACGCCCAACCGAATGTCCAGGGGTTGGAGGAGAAGGGCTCGGCAAATCTGACCGCCGGGTCACTGAAACAGCGAGGACAGAGCCCGGCGGTCTACCCGCCGCTACTGAGTGTGAACCATCAGATGGAAAGCTCGGTCGCTACGGGTGCCGTCGGGATCGTGCGTGTCTACCCACACGCCTTTGTTCTCTCGCTGGCCGCTCAAGCAGCATCGCAGCGCGACCGAGATCATCCCTGCGGGCTCGGTATAGATCCCGGGACGGCCGATGGTGGCCGTGAACACGCCGTTGCTCACGTCGCCGGTAAAGACGACCTCGTAGACCCCAGTCCTCAAGCGCCGCGCGCGCCAGACGTTACGCCCACGGACGAGGCGGCCGTCGGTCTCGACCACCGCCCAGAATTGACGGACGCAACATCCTTCCACGCCATAGGCGTCGGCGGGGGCCTCGATGCGAGGTTCCGACTCCAGACTCTTCCCTTGCGGTGCATTGGTCAGGTTCTCTTGCTCTGCCATGGTGAAATCTCCCTTGGTGAAGTTGGATCGAAAAGAACTGCGAGGATCCGCCCTGGGGGTAGGCCGCGACCTCCTTCCTCGCGCCGCAGGACGTGGGGCTGCAACAGCCTGCAGAGCCGGACCGAGGCTCGAATCCGAGTTCCTGCAGCACACCGGCCAAGGCCGGCTGCAACCGATTCTGGGCTTGAAGCGTGAGCCTCTATGTAACTAGTTTCCACGCAGGGGACAAATCCTGACACGCAATTGCAAATAATCATAAATTCAAATATATGAGTTGCAGCTCTCCGCCCTCCCTCCGCCCCTCCACAGCCGGTGGACAAGAACCGCGGCCGGCCGGTCCTTGCGGTCAACAAGTGGGTACCACTTCTGGACCCCACCGAATTCAGGGTGGCCAACAAGTGGGCGCCACCTGCGGAGGCTCAATCAACAAGTGGGTACCACCTGTGGAGACTCCACCTCCGGAGACGTCGGAGCGAGGCATCCCGAGGCCGTCTTCAGCGCACGAGAAACCGCCCGGAAGCTGCCCTCGTGGAAGCTCCCGGGCGGCGTGGACCGTCGCTAGGTAAGTGCGGGCTCAGAGCGATGCGCAGCTGAAGCCGGCGGAGACGCTGACGTCGCCGCCGGCATCCAACACGTAGAAGGCCACCCGGCCGCCTTCCCCCGCCGCGGTCAGCGCCTGCTGCATTTGGTGCGCCAAGTAGCACTTCTCCGTCCGGTCGCCCAGGCCGACAGTCAGGCTAGTAGGCTCGGAGCCGCGAGCTCCTGTGCTAGGCTCCTTTCATGAGTTCGAGAAAGGCCACCCAGGAGGTTCAGTACCTCACCGACCCCCAGGGAAAACTCCAGGCAGTCGTCCTGCCGGTCTCCCTCTGGCAGAGGCTGCTGCCTCGAGAGGACGCCACCGTAGAAGAGCTCGAAGCAGCGGTCGAGGACTACTGTCTGAACAAGGCCATGGACGAGGGCCGCCGTACCCCTCTGCTCGACCGCGACGAAGCTCTGTCCTTCCTCGAGGACTGAAGCACCTTGGAGGTCCGGTATCGCAAGTCCTTCTTGCGGGATCTCAAGAAGCTCAAGAAACGTCCACAATACCAACTCATTTTCGCCCTCGCCTTCAACACCCTCCCCGAGGCAGAGAGCCTCTTTCAGGTCCCCGGAGTCAAGGCAATAAGCGGGCACCGAAACCGGTTCCGAATTCGGGTCGGCAGCCTTCGCGTCGGAATTCACCTGGATGGTTCGGTCTTGGAGCTAGTGCGAGTGCTGGACCGACGCGAATTCTACCGATACTTCCCGTGAGCAGCAGGGCACTTCCCGAGCCCCGGCGCCTGCGACAATTGGGTCCCACCCCCGGAAACCCCCGAATTCAGGGCAATCAACAAGTGGGTGCCCCCTGCGGAGGCGCCGCCTCGAAACGCCCTTTCGAAGCACCCTCTCGAAGCATCCCGCGGGTTTCTCCAGCCACAAGAAAACCGCCCGGAAGCTCCCCTCGTGGAAGCTCCCGGGCGGCGTGGACCGTCGCTAGGTAAGTGCGGGCTTAGAGCGATGCGCAGCTGAAGCCGGCGGGGACGCCGATCTCCACCAGCACCCCGAGGGCGTCCCCGAGACCGTTGGACACGGCGTCCCGCAGAGTGTCGTCGTCGTGCACTGTGTCACTCTGGGTGACCCGGAACGACTCGGCGCCGAGGCGATTGCCCACCTCCAGGGGATCGTCGCCGGCGTGATCATCGGCGGTGGACGAGCCGATCTGATCGCCGCCACCGTCGGGCACGCTGACGTCGCCGCCGGCATCCACCACGTAGAAGGCCACCCGGCCGCCTTCCCCCGCCGCGGTCAGCGCCTGCTGCATCTGGTGCACCAGGTAGCACTTCTCCGTCCGATCGCCCAGGCCACCGACGATGACGTCGCGGTCGAAGCCGTCGAAAACCGCCACGGTGAGGGCGCGGCCGAAGGGCTCGCCGGTGCTGGCATGCTCGTCGCTCAGCATCTCCGCGAGGGCCGGGAAGGAGCTCGGATCGTGGAAGGTGTCCGCCACGTGCCAGGCCGAGAAAGCATCTCCCCCCAACCAGAATCCGGAGGCAGCCCAGCGGCTGGCGTAGACGCCGGCGAGCTCCATGCGATTGGTGATGTCGACGGTCTGAGAGAGCAGAACGTCGGGCCAGAAGTTCGGTCCCAGGTCGGTGTTGGGGGCGAGGACGATGGCCTCGCGATCCTCCACCAGCCGCGCTCCCTCACTGAATCCGATGAGGCCGCCGGGATTTTGAACCTCGTAGCCGAGCACCGACAGCCTCCCGTCGCGGTCGCCGTCGTCTTCCAGGAACTCGACGCTCGACGAAGAAGCCGCCAGAGTGTAGACAGAGGCTTCCACGGTGCCGGCGGAGAGATCCGCCAGCAATTTGTGCTCACCGCTGTCGGTGTCGCCGGAGAAGGCCTCCGGATGAACATCCACCCGATGGGTGCTGAGGGTGAACTGACCGGTGACGGTGAAGACTCCCTCGTTGTAGGCACCGTCGGTGCGCAGCGGCGCAGTGACGGCGAGGCGGATCTGGGGATAGATGCCCCCGTTCTCGGCCGGATCCAGGTCGTCGGCGCTGATTCCAAGAGTCTGGGCCAAGGAGCTGGAGATCTTCGCCTCCTCCCGCCGTAGCGTAGAGTTGATGGGACCGCCGGAGAGCAGACCGATGCTGGCCTCCACCGGCGTCGCCGGTTTCACCGTGTAGGCGCAACCAGTGGCGATGAAGGGATCGGCGGTGCCGTCCAGGATGTCCGCCATGGCCTCGCCGGCGCCGGTGGCCACGGCGCTGAGCAGCTGGGCATCGTCGCGGAGATCATTCGAAAGCTCCAGCTGAATTCCTCCCTGATGGAAGCGACCATCGGGGTTGGGGGATAGGCGGTTGACGATGTTGTCGCCGTCCAGCCCCCGCAGGCTGCGAATGCTGCGCTCCGCCTCGATGCGCTGCCCCTTGTTGTTGGGGAAGCTGGTGTCGTAGCCGTTGACTTCAAAGACGTAGAAAGCGACCTCTCCGGAACGGTCCAGAGTCGTCCCGCCGGGGCCCGGAATGGCAGCCAGAGCCTCGCGGGTCTTGCGCACCATGTAGCACTTCTCGAAGTCGCTGCTGCGGCCACCGAGGATGACGCCGTAGCGGTCCGGTCCGCTCCAGCCAAAGCCGTGGAGCGACAGCGCGTAGCGGTAGGGCTGGTCCAGGTCGAAGTCCGGCTCGTCGAAGAGGTCCTCCAGCGCAGGCCAGGAAGCCTCCTGCAGCGCGCCGGAGGTGATGTGCCAACGCTCCGACGGATCGCTCAGGTCCCAGGTGCCCTCGGCCTTCCAGAGGTCGGCGTCAAAGGAGCGCCCTTGCAAGGTCGCGAGGATTTCGTCAGCGGCTTCGCTGGTGCCCTCTTCGACGTCTCCACCGTGGGGCGCCAAGATCACCACCTGCTTGTCCAAGGAGTGAATCTCGGTGGTCTCGGTGAAATCACCGTCGTCGGAGTTGGCGGCGGGCTCGCACAGCCCCACGTGGGTGGTGGTGACCCCGCCGTCGAGGGTGGTAGAGGTGGACGCCGGGAAGGCGTGGGCGGTGACGCTGAGATCGATATCGTCCGGCGTCGAACCGGAGGGATAGTCCCCCACCAGTTTCCACTGCCCGGCATCCTCGTCTCCCGAATCTTCCTGCTCGTAGACCCGGATCACCCGAGCAGCATCCACAAAGGTCCCGGCAACGGTGAAGTTGGCGGTGGCCACGGCGTTGGGGCCGGGGTTGGCCGGCGAGTCCACGGTGACCCGGATCTGCGGGTTGATGTCCTCCGCGGGATCGATGCGGCCAGCAATACCCAGATCGCTGGCCAGAGTGTCGGAGATCAGCGCGTGCTCGCGCCGCTCCTTCGAGCCGTCGGCGGCCCCCGCCGGCAAGAACTCGACGCTCACCCCGCCAATGCCCGGCGGGCAGCTCTGGGCGGCGGCGGGTGCCATCGAGAAGAAAATGCCAAGGATCAGCGCAAGGCTCGCGACGAGCCTGCACCACGAATTGCGATCAACAAACGGTTGCATGAGAAGTTTCCTCCAGGGTTGGAATTTCGACCAGCGGAAGCGGCGCTCCCGCATCGGTGTCTCTTCACCCTGGAGCTATGCGAAGGCTTCTAGAACCCCGCCAAGAAGCTTCTCTTTTTCTTCCCCCTCACCACCAACAAGTGGGTACCGCCTATGGAAACCACTGAAAACAAAGCGATCAACAAGTGGGTACCACCTGCGGAAACCACTGAAAACAAGCCCATCAACAAGTGGGTACCACCCGTTGGAGCCGCTCATCCGATGGGGTGCCCTCCGGACCTTCGCGGCCTGGGAGCTGGAACGGGAGATCCCGGGGTGGACTGCCTGAACCGAGGCGGGCTGGCACTGGTACCATGCCGCGATGAAAAGGCCCCGCACTACTGAAACCCAGTCCACCGAGAAGTCCAACGAGAACCCCGCCGAGCCATGCACCAAGGCCCGGGCCGCCGAGAGCCGGTCTGGCAAGAAGCCGCCCGGACAGGTCTTCCAGCGGTTCCTCGCCTTCGTCGAGTGGCTCGGCAACCTCCTGCCCCATCCCGTCACGCTCTTCGCGCTCTTCGCTCTGGGCGTCGCCGTGATCTCGGCGATCGCCGCGAGCTTGGGGCTCCAGGTCGAAGATCCCCGTCCCGGCTCCGGAGGGCAGCTCCTCTCGGTCAGCAGCTTGCTGACCGGGGACGGCATCCGCTGGATCGGCCAGAATCTGGTCACCAACTTCACAGGCTTCGTTCCCCTCGGTACCGTGCTGGTCGCACTCCTCGGAGTGGGCGTGGCCGAAAAGTCGGGTCTGCTCACCACCGCCGTCCGTGCCCTCGTACTCGGCGCTCCCAAGAATCTGGTCACCTTGATCGTCGTCTTCGCCGGGGTCATCAGCAACACGGCGAGCGAGATGGGGTACGTTGTGCTCATTCCCCTGGCGATGGCGATCTTCTACTCCCTCGGCCGCCATCCGTTGGCCGGCATGGCGGCGGCGTTCGCCGGAGTCTCGGGCGGCTATTCGGCCAATCTGCTCATCGGCACCGTCGATCCCTTGCTCGCCGGCATCACCGAAGAGGCGGCCCAGCTCGTCGCGCCGGCGTACGAAGTGCACCCGGCCGTCAACTGGTACTTCATGATGGTCAGCACCTTCCTGGTCACCGCGGTCGGCTGGCTCGTCACCAGCCGGATCGTCGAACCGCGACTCGGCGAGTACAACCCTTCGGAAGCTTCGGAGGACCTCGAGGAGTCCGACAACAGCATGGAGGAGGTGACCGACACCGAGCGCAAGGGCCTGCTCTACGCCGCCCTTAGCGCGGTCCTGGTGACGATGGGGATCATCGTCGTTGCCGGCCCCAGCTTTGGGGCCGGGCTCTTGGACTGGCTCCCAGGCTGGGGCGTGCTGCGCAATCCGAATCTCGCGGCGACCGGTCCCGAGGCGTTTCGCCCGTTGCTGCGCAGCGTCGTGCCCCTGATCGTGATCTTCTTCGTGATTCCCGGATTCGTCTACGGCCGGGTCGTCGGTTCGATGCGCAATGATCGCGACGTCATCGACGCCATGGCCGGTGCGATGCGCAGCATGGGTCTCTACATCGTCCTGGTGTTCTTCGCCGCCCAGTTCGTCTCGTTCTTCAACTACTCCGGCCTGGGGCAGATCCTCGCCGTCCTCGGCGCCCAAACCCTCGTCGCCCTGAACCTCGACAACGCGGCCGTCTTCCTGCCCTTCATCCTGATGTGCTGCTTCGTCAACCTCATGCTCGGCTCCGCGAGCGCCCAATGGGCGGTGACCGCGCCGATCTTCGTGCCGATGCTGATGACGGTCGGCTTCAGCCCGGAGGTCATCCAGGCGGCCTACCGGATCGGCGATTCCTCCACCAACATCATCACCCCGATGATGAGCTACTTCGGCCTCATCCTAGCGGTCGCCACGCAATATAAGAAAGATCTGGGTATCGGCACCATGGTGGCGACCATGCTGCCCTATACGATCGCCTTCTTGATCGGCTGGATCAGCCTCTTCTACCTCTGGGTCTTCGTGCTGGGCCTTCCGGTCGGGCCGGGGGCGCCGACGTACTACGTGCCCGGGTGATGGCCACCAACAAGTGGGTACCACCCGTTGGCTCAGGCTCCTAGGGCGGAGCTTCTTCCCAAAGCTCTCAGTGGGGAGCGATCATCGCCCCGGTGAAGACCACGAGGAACCCGCCGATCTCCCCGCCGATCAGCAGCAGCATGTAACCGTGCACCAGCCAGGAAGGCATTGTCCAGCGGCCGAGGGTGTAGGGCCGGGCCAGCTGGTTGTCGGTGTCGCGCAGCAGCCCGTGGATCAGGTAGGTCGACTGGGCCGTGGCGAAGAACAAGACGGCGGCGGCCACTCCGATCGTGTTCCAGGACGACGGCCAACGGCTGAGGTCCGCGAAATAGGCCAGCAAGAGGCACGAGAACGAGTAGAGGAACGCCGCTCGGTGGGCGATGTCGACGTAAACCGGGGCTCGGGCCTCGGCACTCCGTCGGATGTGGGCGTACTTCCAGACACCCGTCAGCAACGCCACCATGAAGAACCCCCCGCAGGCCCATTGCGCCAGTTCCACCGCTTGCATCATCTCGCCTCCTCTTCCATGATCGGTCTGCAATGTTCCGACCATACCGAGCCTCGAATTGTCTGGCTTGAACGAGACGGCTGCCGGAGAGCGGCCCAAGGTCTGGATCGGCTCGAAGCGGCTGGTGTTTCGTGGCGTTCTCCCCAACCTTCTGGATTGGCATCGTCACCCCTTCCACTGCGTATTGCTGGCGGCTGAGAGGCCCTTCGAGGTCGAGCTCGGCGACGGGACCCATGCCTGCCGCGCGCTCCTCGTGCCCGGGGGACAGGCCCACTGCCTGCGGTTCGACGGCCACGACATGCTCTCGATGTACATTCCGCCGCACGACGACGGCTTCGCTTCCCTAGCCGCGTCGGCACGAGGGCACGAGCGCGGTGCGATCACCGAGTGGAGCGAGCAGTGGTGGTTGGCCCTGCGGCAGTGGAACACCGAGCTCGATCCCGGGCCGTTGAACGACGCCATTCGCCGAACCTGGGCGTCCGGATCGACCTCGCTCGACGCTCGAGTGCGAAGCCTGACCCACGAGCTCGCCCGAGGTCGATGCCTCGGGGATTCTCCGAAAACCCTGGCCTCGGCGGTCGGTCTCTCGGCCTCCCGGTTGGCGCATCTCGTCAAGGAGCACACCGGATCGTCGATCGGCGAGGTCCAGCGGGCCTACAAGTTCACGGCTGCCGCTCGCTCGATGGTGACCGCGAAAAGCTTCACCCGCGCCGCGCACGCGGCGGAATTCGCCGACTCCGCCCACTTCTCGCGGTCCTTCCGGGCGGCCTACGGTCTCGCGCCCTCGCGGATTCTCGCCCGGACCACTCGATGGACGCTCCATGACCGCCTTTGACGCGGTTCGTCGTGAGCGCCTGGCCGGCCGAACGGTGCCCCCCACCATTCGAGAGATGGGGGCCCTGTCGGCTCGCGGCGCTCTCGCTCTTCACGCCATGTGACGGAGACTCGCTCCTACAGACGAGCTGATCGCACGCTGTCAGGGGATCCGGAGTCCCATCGAGCACCGAGAACGGAGACATAGCCGACAATGAGGACCAACAAGTGGGTACCACACCTGGAAAGCACTGAAAACAAGACTACCAACAAGTGGGTACCACCCCTTGACCAGAACCCAGAGCCTGCTGGAAGCAGGCACTCCCAGGGCCAGGCTCACTAGCAAGTCGACAGACCAACCAACAAGACCAACAAGTGGGTACCCCCTGTTGGGGCTGTAGCAGTCAGTAGAGTTCGCTCAGCCAGTCCAGGATCGAGACCAACAAGTGGGTACCCCCTGTTGGGGCTGTAGCAGTCAGTAGAGTTCGCTCAGCCAGTCCAGCAGCGGCTGGTCAATGAGGGTCGGTCGGTCCGGCGAGGCGTATTGATCCGCGTGGGCGTAGTCCGGCGTGAGAATGAACTCCACCTCGCTGGAGCCCAGCTCGTCCAGCACGTCCTGCATGTAGGAGCCAAAACCGTGCTCGGCGCCGATGGCCAGCACCGGCGCCTGGAAGCTCCCCAGGTTCCCGGTGAAGGTCCGATCACCGGCCAGCGAGCAGGCCAGATCCCGAGCCACCGCCCGGGCCTCGATGTCGTTGAACGAGACCACCCCGGCTTGGAGGAGCGGCTCCGAAGCGTAGGTAAAGCCGCTGAAGAGATCACCGGCCACCAAGGTATAGCCGGGAACATAGGCCGGCGGTGCCGGCTGGGGAGTGGTAAGCAGCGCCAGATAGAAGAGGCGGTTGGTGAGCGCCGGCTCGAAGGGACTGGGATCGTCGGGGACGGTGACCGCGAGCTGGGTCACGGTCTCGAGCAGGGGGCCGGTCTCCGCATCGGCATAGGATCCAGCGGCGATCAGCGCCTCGATCTGAGTACAGGTTGCCTGGTTGGCGGCCACCACCTGCGAGTTGTCGCTGTAGGTCATCCCTTCCCAGATCAGTGCGCCGGAATACGCATGAGGCCGAGCGTCGATGGCCGCCAGCGCGGTGATGGCGCCGAGCGAGAAGCCTCCCACCACCGGCTTCTGCCGCGGGTGGGCCAGGCGGGCGAAGAAGCGGACAAAGTCCAAATCCCGCAGGATGGTCTCGAAGCCCCAATCCGCCATCACCGAGCAATCGAAGGTCCCGTCCTGACACACCGTCGCCGGCAGTCCGCGGCTGCGCGGCGAATAGCCGAAAACGTCGTAGCCAGCGGCAGCGAGCACGCCGACGAAGGAAGCGTCGTAGCCATCGGGGTGGATCTCGTAGAAATCAAAGTTGGCATTGCCGCCGGGAAGCAGAATCACCGAACCGTAGGTCGGCCCCAGCCGGCGCACGTGATGAAAGGTGAAGCGATTCTGCGCATCCCCATCCTCCACCACCGCCTCCAGCCGGATCAGATTGTCGATCCGCTGGAAATCCACCGAAACAATCTCTCGGGCTTCTGCTGCTGGGCTCACTACCAGCCAGCAGAGCAGGACGGCGGCGAAGACAGAATGACGAACGAGCATGCGTACCATGGCTCTCTCCTCGAAAAGTAAAAGGCTTGGCCCTGGCGAAGAACCAAGGCAATTAGCGTTAGAAGATGAGCCGAAATATACCAGCGGTGCAGGAGCGGTAGCGACGAGGGTCGTGTCCTAGTCTGACTCTCGCGAAGACCCCGAGCCGCCCACCGCAGGCGGAAGTCGGAGAGAAAGAACGCGCGGAACCGTCTGAGCGCCTCGGACCAATGCTCCAAGCTTCAGGAGTCGATGAATGGCCGGGCAGCCGCCATCTCTGAGACACCGAGCTGACCTCATTTCTGCCCTTGCATCGATCTCACCCGCAGGCAGTCATTTGTGGGTTGGTTTCCTGAGGGATTCGCCACTGTTGAGGGACAATAAAGCCACCTCAATTCCAACCACAGCAATAGGAGTCTTCATGCATCTCTTCTCGGTCTACACCTGTTCGATCTTGCTCTTGGCCTTATCTGCTTGCGGACCCAAATCGTCGCAACCAACGGACACCGCGGCAGAGCCCGAAGAGATTTCCTCGAGTGAAGCTTCGGCCGAGACGCCTCAAGACCTTTTCTGGAACCATTTGACAGCGCTTTGCGGCAACGCCCATCAGGGAGCCATGACCTCCGACGATGCTGTCGATAGGGAGCTCGCTGGCCAAACGATGGTCATGCACGTCCAACGTTGTTCCGAGAATCGGATAGAAATCCCCTTCCATGTCGGCGAGAACCGGTCGCGTACCTGGGTACTGACGCGACACAAAAACGGCCTCCAACTGCAACACGACCATCGGCATGAAGATGGCAGCGAGGATACCGTGACCCTCTATGGGGGTCGGACGACGGATGCGGGAAGCCAGGGCGTCCAGTTTTTTCCAGCCGACGAGTACTCCAAAGAGCTCTTCACCGCCAATGGCCTCAACGCGTCGGTGGCTAACACTTGGAGTCTAGAGATCGAGCCCGGCAAGCGTTTCTCCTACATCCTTCGACGTCCAGAACGCCATTTCCAAGCCGACTTCGACTTGAGCGTGACCGTGCCCGAGCCTCCCCCGCCCTGGGGACACTCACCAGATCGAGATCCGTAGAGCGAATTCGCCTTCAGGTGGGCACCTGCAGATGGGCACCTGCAGATCCCGGGCCCCCTGCCCATCCCCAACGCGGAAGCAACGCTCCACGGAGACGCTCGTCAGGACCCGGCGGGGCCTTCGAAGTCCAGGATCACCGAGTCGACACCGAAGGAGGAAGCGGAGGCGCCGGCGGGCAGGCAGGCCTCGAGGTAGTAGTGGTTCATCGCCGTGTCGACGGTGCCCGAAAGCAGGTCGAAGGCTACGATTTCCCCGCCCGCACCCGAGCTGGAGGCGGCGCCGATCAGGGTCGCGGTGGGAGCATTGTCGTTCTTCTCCCACAGGCGGATCGTCAGGTTGCGCGCGGCGTCCTGGTCGTCGAGAAAGGCGGTCATGAGCTCGAGACTCGAACCGTCGGGCAGGCTGACCGGCGCGTACGAGCAGCCGGCCGCGGCCAGAGCGAGACGGCCATGGGCGTCGATGGGGTGCCCGGTGTAGAAGCTTCCGGTCGTGCCCGGCACGAAGGCGGCCGCCGGCAGCAGCAGGCGCTCGCGGGCGGGAGTGGGAGGGGCTCCCCACGCCGACGTATCGCCGCTCTCGAAACCGTCGGCGAAGATCACCGTCTGCGCGTGGACGACCCGGGCGGCATAGATGCGGTGATCGGAATTCGTCACCGGGCACGGCGGCGGGGTGTACAAGTAGTACTCCCAAGCGTCGTCGAAAACCGGGCGCAGGACCTCGGTGCTCGTGCGCCGCTGAATCGATGTCGATGCACCGATTGTCGACACCTCGGCCACCAGCTCGCTGGACTGGCCGGTATTCAGCCGCTTGCGGCGGAGTTGCAGCCGGATGTTGCGGTCAGCACTCTGGTCGTAGAGCTCGCCGACCAGCTGTTGAATCTCGACTCCCTCGGGTAACTGCACCGGAGCCACAAAACAGTCGTCGGGAAAGCCGCCGTTCAGGGAGCTCGCCTGCACGTAGCCTTCCTGCGCGTTGAAGATCGACGGCCGTCCGGAGAGCGAGCGGAAAGACGCGGGGGGTACCACGAACGGGCTGGCCGTGTCGACGCCCGCGGGCTGCCCGGTGTAGTCGATGGTGATGTGGTGGAGCTCGAGTCCCGCAGCCTCGTAACACACTTCGACGTAGAAGGTCTCATTCGTCGTATCGACACTGTGCGGCCCGAACGGCGGCGTCGCGATGACCGCGCGGACCGCGGGATTCGAGCCGCTCGAAGCGCCCGCGAGCACCGCGGCCGCCGGGCCCGCGAGATGGGTCTTGCGCTCCCAGACGGTGGCCACGACGTCGCCCGAGTCCGAGTCGTCGCGTACCCACAGGGTCATCGTATTCAAGATCGACCCGTGCGGCAGTTGCAGTGGCGCGACCTCGCAGCCGTTGTCGGCCGAGGTGCGAAAGCCGCCGGCGCCGGCCATGTCGGTCCTGACGAAGACCCCGTCCGCGAGAAAGGCAGCGGGCGAAATCGAAACGTTCTCCGCCACCACCGGCGCGCCGCCAAAGGCAGGCAGAAGCACGAGAAGGGCGAGCAGCCCGTGGTGAAAGTCGAGCCGCGCTGCGAGCGCCGAGGCCGTCGATTGACTGAAGCTGAAACGACACATGGGGAAACCTCCATCGATGTTTGATGCTCTCGATAGAAGTAACAGGATCGGCGGGAAAATCCGGCCATTTTTTCTCTTCCGGTGCCCGATCACACCCGCTCAGGAGTCTCCGGAGCGAAACGCTTCCAAGGCCTGGGCCGCCTCGGTGACGACTGCGGGATCGACGCCTTCGGCGCCACGGCGGATCGCCACCGCCCGCTCGAAGAGGGCCTCAGCAGCCGCGGAATCGCCCTGGCCGGCACGCAATCGGGCCAGCTCGAGCAGCGGGTAGGAGACCAGCAGGTGATCGCGGCCGAGCTCGGCCACGAAAAGATCTCGGCTCTCCAACAGGAGCTCCAACGCGGGCTCGACACGGCCCTGCGCGGCGACCACTTCGCCAAGGTTGTAGAGCGCGAGGGCGATCTCGCGGCGGCCGCCGGAGCCTCGCTGACGCAGCAGGGCGAGGGCCTCGCCATAGGCATCTTCCGCCGCTTCGAGCTCCCCGAGCCTCTTTTCGAGCACGCCGAGATTCATCAACGCGGCGCCGCGATCCGGATGGTCCAGGGCGCGGTAGATCTCGAGCGCGCGCTGCATGTAGAGCCTCGCCTCTCGATGTCGACCGAGCCGGCTAGTGACATTCCCCAGGTTCATCGCGGCCTGGGCGACTCGCGCGTGCTCGCGACCATACGCGGCTTCCAGGATGGCGAGGCTGCGCTCGAAGAGCGGCAGCGCTTTCTCCGGCGCGCCCGCCCGCACGTCGAGAGCGGCGAGGCTGCCGAATGCCACGCCGAGACTCACATGCTCGGGCCCGGTCAATTGCTCGAGGCCGGCCGCCGACTCCTCGAGCAACCGGCGCGCTTCGGCCCGCCGACCCTGCCGGGCCAGGACTATGGCCAGATTCACCTGTTCGCCGAGCACACCCTGCCGATCGCCGGCGGCCTCGTAGAGGGCGAGGGCACGCCGGTGCAGATCGCCGGCTTCGTCCAGGCGCCCCTGCCGCCGTCGCACCGTGCCCAGAGCGCCGGCGATGGGCGCGCGGGCCGAATAGGAGAGGGCCCTCTCGAGCCGCGACGACGCCGACGCCAGGTCTCCGCGGGCGGAGTCCAGCCGGCCGAGGCGAAACCAGCTGTCGGCGAGATCCTTCTCCACGCCCTCTTTACCACCGTCGCGCCGGCCCGCACCGGTGCGTAGCTCGAGCCCTTCGAGCAGCAGCTCTTCGGCCGCGTCCCACAGCCCCAGCACTTCGTACATCGAGCCGATCTCGCTCAAGATCCTCGCCTTGAGCAGGGGTCGATCCTCGAGGCGGCCGCGGATCGAGCGCACGCCGTGATCGAGCATCTCGCGAGCCGTGGTGTCGGGACCACTGCCCCGCTCCGGACCGGCCCTGCGGAAGAGCTCAGTGACGAAGCGAAGCGTCTCCTCGGCGCGCCGGGCTTGCTCGCGCGTGGCGTTTCTCTCCTCGGCCAGCCGCCAGGTGAAGGTGGCGACGACCACCACCAGCAAAGCCGCGGCGCCGACCGTCGCGGCGGATGTCCAGGGATGCCTTCCGACGAGCCGAAGCAGCCGGTAGCTCCGGGACGCGGGGCGCGCCGCGACCGGGTGGCCGTCGCGCAGGCGCTCGAGGTCTTGGCGCAGCTCGCGCACGCTGGCGTAGCGATCCCGGGGCGCCGGCGCCAGGGCCTTGGCAACCACGGCTTCGAAGTCCTTGACGGCGATTTTCGTCCGGCGCAGGCGCTGCGAGACGGGCCGGGCATCCAGGGGCTGGGTCTCAGTCTGACGAGGAGCCGGCTGTTGAGGAGATCGTCCGGCGATCAAAGCGTCGACCAGCAGGCCGAGCTGATAGATGTCCGAGGCGACGCCGACGCGCTCTCCGCGCCGCTGCTCCGGGCTGGCGTAGAGGGGCGTCATGCGTCGCCGGCCGGCCGTCAACCTCTCCGAGCCATCGGCGACCCTCTCACCCTTTGCCTCCTCCGTGTCCAGGGTGCCGGCGATGCCGAAATCGAGCAGCCGCGGTCGGCCTTCGCGATCGACCAGCAGATTCGACGGCTTGAGGTCGCGATGCACGATCAGCTGGCGATGGGCCGCCTCCACTGCCCGACAGACCTCGATGAGCAAATCCATGCGCCTGGCCACGGAGAGCCGGTGGCCATCGCAGTAGCCGTCGATCGGCTCACCATCCACCAACTCCATGACGAAATACGGCTCGCCGTCCGGTCCGACGCCGCCGTCGAAGAGGCGCGCGATGCCGGGATGCTCGAGACCCGCCAAGATCTGCTGCTCGCGCTCGAAGCCCCGCCGGTCGGCTACCGCGTCGCCGAGGTGCAGCAGCTTCACCGCCACCCGCCGCTCGAAACGTCCGTCGGCGCGCTCGGCCAGGTAGACCGTACCCATGCCTCCTCTGCCGATGGGCTCGAGCAAACGATAGGCGCCCACCACACGGCCGCTGGCGTCGGGCTCACCCCCGTGCTCGCCATCGGGCTCGCCGGCGGCCTCCCGGAGCAAGTCCGGTCGCAGGGCGCCCCCCGGACGCAGCACCGAATCCTCGTCGAGGGCGGCGGCGAGCAGAGATTCGAGCTCGGCTCGCAGGGCCGGATCGACCGACTCGAGGCGCGCCGTGCGATCCGCGGCGGGCGAATCGAGCAGCTCGACCAGCAGCCGGTCCAGGTGCGCGCGGCGCTCCGCGTCCGCGGCCATCAGGTCATCTCCCGGCGAAGCCAGGCGCGGGCGCGCCGCCAATCGCGGCGCACCGTTCGTTCTGAAATGCTCAGGGCTTCGGCGGTCTGCGCCTCGGTGTAGCCGGCGAAAAAGCGACATTCGACCACCCCTCGCAAGCGCGGTTCGAAGTCCGCCAGACCGTCCAACGCGCGGCCGACGGCGACGATCTCTTCGAGGGCGAGGCCCGGGCTCTCGGGCACGATCCACTCTTCGAGGGTGATCGCCGCACGACCTGCTCCCCGCTTCTCTGCCAGCCGGCGCTCAGCCGCGTTGAGCAGGATGTGCCGCATCGCGGTGGCCGTGGCGGCAAGGAAATGCGAGAGGTCGGCGTACCGCCCATCGCCGACCATTTTCAGGTACGCCTCGTTGACCAGACTGGTCGTGTCGAGCGTGTCGCCCGGCCGCAAGCGTCGCAGCTGCCGCCGCGCCAGTCGGCGCAGCTCGGGATAGAGCAGCTCGACCAGTCGGTCGTAGGCCAAAGGGTCGCTGTCGATGGCCTCGAGCGCGGCTGCGATTTGGTGCCTACGCTGGTCCCCGTCCTGATCCGGTCGAGTCGCTTCGCGCTCCATGGGTCTCAGTGTATCGATCGACGCGGAGAGGGCACAGCAGCCCGTGGTGAAAGTCAGGCGCCGGCGGCACAGCAGAGCCCCGGAGGGGCGCAGGCATCTAGCCCGTGGTGAAAGCCAGGCGCCGGCGGCACAGCAGAGCCCCGGAGGAGCGCAGGCATCTAGCCCGTGGTGAAAGCCAGGCGCCGGCGGCACAGCAGAGCCCCGGAGGGGCGGAGGCATCTAGCCCGGGGCGCAAGCCCCGGGTGTGCGATCCGAAGAATGCCCAAGCCCCGGAGGGGCGACAGCGGCTGTCCTGAAAATACCCCCGACCGCAAGGACTTATTTTCATCCTCGCGGGTGATTCGAGAAGCATCCCCGACTGCCAGTTGGGACTCAGCGGTAGCGGCTATCAGCCCGTCGTCGAACGGTCAGCCATCCTCGGGCAGGATCCGGAACGGTAGCGCCTCGCGGTACCTGTAGATTCGAAAGTCTTTGTGATCGGTGGTGAAGACCCGACGAGTGTTCAGATCCTCCGCGAGCACCACCAGGGTCGCATCGGCATAGTCCATGGGCAGATCTTGATACTTCTCCAAGAGCTCCCGGCATCGTGCGAGGGTGGCCTGACCGGTGGGCACCAGCGTGGCTCCGCCCAGGGAGAAGAAATCCACACAAGCCTGCCGGCCTCCCGGAACGCGGCCCAGAAGGTGGGTCGCCTCCGTCAGCACCGCTTCCGTCGAAGCGACGGGCCCGCTCCAACTGTCGAAGAAGTCAGCAAACTCCTCATGTCGAGGCTGGCTTCGATCCAAGAGAGAGACCAGAGCGCCGGTATCCAGCAGCAGCTCACCGGCCACGCTTCAAGGACTCCAGGATGTGGGCGCGATGGTTCTCCGCCAGATCCGGAATCCCGCTCTCCAGCGAGCCGATGAGTCCTCGGACTCGCTCCGCCCTTGGCGTTTCTCCCCGGTCAGAGATCCGCAAGAACTCCTGAAGAGCCAGACGAACGACCTCGGACCGCTTGCGCTGGAGCTGCTCGGCGGCAACACTGAGGGCTTCGTTCAAGTCTTCCGGCAATCGCACGGTGAGCTGCGTCGGCATTCCGAGATCCTCTCTGCAATGCGTTGCAGTGCATTGCAGGACGAAGATAGCATCAATTCTTCTCCACGAGAAGCCGACGGGCCCTCAAAGCTGCCGCAGCACCTCTGCCGGAGGCACTCGGCCAGCCCGACGGGCGGGCAGGGCGGCGGCCAGGACCGCCGCGAGGGTAAGGCAGGCGACGGGCACCAGCAGCAGACTTGGATCGAGCTCCGCCAGCGCCGCCAGCTGAGTCTGGAGCAGCCGCGTCAGGGCGAAGCCACCGACGAGGCCAAGGGCCAAACCGATGCCGACGGTGAGCAACGACTCGCCGATCACCAAGGCGGCGACCCGTCCTGGGTCCGCTCCCAAAGCCAACCGCAACCCCATCTCCCGCTGCCGCCGGGCTACGCCATAGGCCACCACCCCGTAGATTCCCAGGGCCGCCAGCAGGACGGCGACGAGAGCGAAGGCCGCCAATAGCTGAGCGGTGATCCGGCGCGAGGCCAGCTGGCTGGCGATGGCCCCCTCCCCGGTGGTGATGGCGTAGACCGGCTGTTGGGCATCGAGGTTCACCACCGCTGACCGGATCGCCGCCACCAGATCCGCCGGCTCTCCGGCGGAGCGCACCACCAGGAACATCTGGTTGTAGCGGCCTCCCGCCTGGCGGTGGCTGGTGTAGATCTCCGGCGCGGCGGGCTGCCCCGGCCCCTGGTTGCGCACCGCCGCCACCACTCCCACCACCTCGCACCAACCGCTGTCGAAACGCGAGCCCAGGACCCGCGCACGACTCCCGAGCTCCTCCCCCGAGGGGAAATACCGATCCGCCGCCAGCTCGTTGAGCACCAGGGCGCAGGGGCCGCGGGAGCGATCCCGGTCATCGAGCACTCGCCCCCGCAGCAGCTTCAGCCCCAGCGCCTGGAAGTAGCCATCCCCCACCACGGTGTGGAAGAGCCTGGGGCTAGCGCCGTCGGGCAGCTCTCCCTCCAGCCGTAGCTCGGAGCTGAAAAAGGTATTGGGCGCCACCTGCGTGGCGACGGACGCGCCCTGGACGCCGGGAAGACTCGCCACCTCCTGCTGCAGCCGCTCAAAAAATCGGGGCACCGCCTCTCCCTCGTACTCCTCCGCCGGCAGGCTGAGACGCATGGAAAGCAGCCGATCGGCGGGGAACCCGGGATCCTGATGCGCCAACTGGAGCCAGGCCGAGAGCACTGCGGCAGCCCCGGAGAGCAGCACCGCCGCCGCCGCCACCTGAGCGATGACCATCAGCCGATGCGCCCGCCGAGCTCCGCGCCCCTCCGAAGCGCGGCCAGCAGTGCCCAGACCGAAGCGAAGGCGATGGCGGCCCAGGTGCCAGGCCGGCGGCAGACCGAGAATCAGGGCGGTGACCACGGTGGCGGCAGCGGCCACGAGGTACGTGCTGCCATCGAAGGCCGCCATCTCCGCCGGGGGCCGCAGATGGGCCGGGAGCCACGCCAGAGCCACGCCGAGCCCCCAACTCGCCAGCACCCAACCGAGGACACCGCCGCTGACGGTAAACAAGAAGCTCTCCACCAGCACCTGGCGCACGATGCTCCCGGTGCTGGCGCCCAAGGCTCGACGCACGGAGATCTCTTCCCGGCGAGACGCCGCACGGGTCATCAACAAATTGGCCACGTTGGCGGAGACCAGCAGCAACATGAGGATCATGGCTCCCAACGCCAGGGCCGCCTCGTCCTCGTAGGCGAAGGCGTTGAAGCGCCCCCAAGTCGTGGCCTCCAAACGCCAATTCTCATACTCCTCGACTTCCGGAAGCGCCGCCTCCGAGGCTCCAGCGAGAGCTGCCAGCTCGGCGTTGACGGTGGATAGATCGGCGCCGGGAGCCATCCGCGCCAGGAGGTTGAAATGGCGCTGCTCTCGCGGCAGGTGAGCGACCCTCGCCCGCAGCGGCAGCCAGAGGTCTGCACCGTAGACGCTGCTCGCCGGCGGCGCCACGCCGATCACGGTGTAGGCAACCCCATCGGCCACGAGGATGCTGCCCAGCACTTTCGGATCGCCGCCGTAGAAGCTCTGCCACAGCTCGTAGCTGACCACCGCCGCCGCCCCGTCGCTCTCCAACTCCTCCGCCGCGAAGCCACGCCCCAGGTGCGGCGCCACCCCCAAGGCTTCAAAGGGATCGCGCCAGGTGAAGAGGGCAAAGAGCCGGACGGGAAAATCCTCGCCCTGCACTCGGACACTGTTGAGGTCGAAGGGCAGAAAGCGCCCGAGGGTCCGGCTGCGCTGGCGCAGCTCCTCGATCTCCGGCGCCGACAGCCGCTCGAAGAAGCCCAACTCCCGCCCGGTCCGCGGCATCTCCGACCCCACCACCACCAGCCGCTCCGACTGCGGGTAGGGAAACGGATCGAGAACCAGCGCATCCACCAGCCCATAGACCACCACCGTGGCGGCGATGCCCAGGGCCAGAATCCCCATCACCGCAGCGCTCAGCCCCGGCCAGCGAGTACAGGTCCGAAGGAAGGAGCGAAGATCAGCTCGCAAATCGTGCATGGCAGCTCTCCAAAAGGTTCCCGTTCTATACGCAGAGAATCGTGAGGGGTTCCACGCCAAGAAGCCCGATCACTAGCAGATCAACAAGTGGGTACCCCCTGCGGTGAGACCCGGCCGACGAGGCTCGCCAACCATCGAACCAAGAAGAACCTTGAAGAACCAACAAGTGGGTACCCCCTGCGGTGAGACCCCGCCTGCGGGCCCATCAACAAGTGGGTACCCCCTGTTGGAGCGGTCCACGGCCAAGCCTCGTCAACTATCCCACCAACAAGTGGGTGCCCCCTATGTAAGACTCTTGGAATCAGCTACTTAAGGCCCTCCTCTCCGCGCTTTCTTGACCGCCTGAACTCGCTTATAGAAGCGTCCCAGGCGGCGGTCCTCGCGGCGGCTGGCGGCGATATCCTGCTGCCGTTCCAGGTGCGCCAGCTCCTTCTCCAGCTTCCGCCAGCTGGCCAGCCGCTCCTCCGCCAGCCGGCCGTCGGCGACGGCGGCCTGGACCTCGCAGCCCGGCTCCTCGCCGTGGCGGCAGTCGCGGAAACGGCAGCCGCGGGCCAGCTCCTCGAGATCCGAGAAGGTCTCCGCCAGAGCCTCGTCGTCGGCCCAAAGCTGCACTTCTCTCACCCCGGGGTTGTCGATGAGCAAACCGCCGCCGGGCAGCTGCACCAGCTGACGGTGGGTGGTCGTGTGGCGGCCCCGGTCATCACCGGCCCGCACCGCCGCGGTGCGCATGACCTCGTCACCGAAGAGCCGGTTGAGCAGCGTCGACTTGCCAGCCCCGGACGAGCCCACCAGAGCCACGGTGCGTCGCGGCTCGAGGAAGGCCCGCAGGGGCTCGAGGCCCTCGCCGTGCAGGGATGACACCGGGAAAACCGGTACGCCGGGCACGGCTGCTTGGGCATCCAGGCGGGCGCCAGCGGCATCGTCGTGCAGATCTGCCTTGGTCAGCACCGCCACCGGCTGAGCACCGCTCTCCCACACCATCACCGCGAAGCGTTCCAGACGGCGGAGGTTGAAGTCGCCGTCCAACCCCATGACCACGAAGACGGTGTCGACGTTGGCTGCCACCACCTGCTCCACGGTCTGGGCTCCGGGCACTTTGCGCGAGAGCCGGGTGGACCGCGGCAGGACCGTAGTCAGCAACAGGGGGCCGGCGCCGGGTTCGGCAGGACCCTCGGCCACCACCCAATCTCCTACCACCGGCAGCTCGCCTTCCCGCCGCAGCCGCCCGGCGGGGCGAGCCTCACGTTCGCCCGCGGCGGTGATCACTCGATAGTTTTCGGAAGCGTGGAACAACACCCGCGCCGGCTGGATGCTGGATCCGTGAGCGGGGTAGGAGGACGCACCGGTAGCCTGCGCGCTAGCCTGTACGAAGTGCCGCGCCCAAGGGTCGTCGTAGCCGAAGTCTTGAAGGACGGGATGCGAAACGAAGTCGAATTCCATGATGGTCGATACCTTTTTCTGAACAGTCCTCGAGCCCCCGCCGCCCGGTACGGTGCAGCGAGGGATGAAGGCAGGCTCCGCCCGCGAGCCGAGAGAGGATCGCGGAAAGCGCTGTCTTCAGCGAACGAATTCAGGCATCAAACAATCATAGGCAGGAAGAAACTACTGCGCCGCGGAGCATTCGTCAACCGAAGTAGGGCACGGGCAGTGTCCTGGATGGAATCCCGCGAAGACTCCGAGGCACCCACCGCAGACACGAGCCGAAGCGGGGAAACGCGCGGAACTGTTTGAGCGCCAGCGAGTTTTCCGCGCGCCGCTACGGCTCGTCCGCCTGCGGTGGCGAGCAGTGCCGAGGCCTGAGCGGATTCCATCCAGGACACTGCCCAGCCGAGTCCTTGGGTAGGCCCTGGGATAAGATCCGGCCCTCAGCCCCTGATCCCAGCGCCTTCGGCCGAGGATCCGCACGCCGGCGGATTGCGTCTCACCGAGGCCCTTGCTTGGAGGTTCCCCGATGCAGCACCGTGCTCTCGTCCTTGTCGCCCTTCTCATCCTGATCGCTGCCTCCGCCCTGCCCATGGCAGCGGCCGATGAGCCGACGCCGCCGGATAGCGACGTTCAACGGTTGGTCTCGGCGCTGCTGGGGGATACGCCGATGATCGACGATCTCCGCTCCCTCACCGACGAGGTGGGCGGCCGGCCCACCGGCTCGGAGGCCAATGCGCGGTCGGTGGAATGGGCGCTGGAGCACTTTCGGGATGCGGGAGTGGAGGCGCGCAGCGAGGCCTTCACCATGCCCGCCCGCTGGCTGGAGATTTCCGCCAGCGCGCACATCGAAGGTGAGGGCGTCGCCTACGAACCGCGGGTGGCGGCCATGCCCTACTCCACCGGTACCCCGGAGGCTGGGCTGACGGCACCGCTGGTGGACGGTGGCCGGGGCACTGCGGAGGACTTCGAACGCCTCGGGGACGCAGCCCGGAACGCCTTCGTGCTCATCGAGACGGAGGAGCTGCTGGACGTACCCGGTCTCTTCCGGGAGTACACGGAAGGCGCCGCTCTGGAAGCTCGGGCCTTCGACGCCGGGGTGGCGGGGGTGGTCTACACCGGTTCCCGGCCCCGGGACGTGCTGCACCGCCACAACGCCTCCCGCGGCCCCGCCAACCAGCACCCCATGGCCATCGTGGAGCGCACCGCCGGCCAGCGGGCGCTACGGCTTCTCCGCTCCGGCACCCCTCTCGAGCTGACCCTCGATCTGAAGGTGGACGCCGGCGGCCCCTACGAGAGCCACAATGTCATTGGAGAGATCCGCGGAACGGCGGAGCCGGAAGAGTTCGTCGTGGTGGGGGCACACCTGGATTCCTGGGGTCTGGGCACCGGCGCCCTGGACAACGGCTGCAACGTGGCCTTGGTCCTCGACCTGGCCCGGCAGATGACCCGCCTGGGCATCCAGCCTCGACGCACCATCCGCTTCGCGCTGTGGAACGGGGAGGAGCAGGGGCTCTTCGGATCCTGGCGCTACACCCAGCAGCACGCCGACGAGATGGACCGCACGGTGATGGCCTCCTCCTTCGACATCGGCAACGGACGCACGACGGGCTTCTTCACCGGCGGCCGGCCGGAGCTGCAGGCGGCGGTGGAGAAGGCCCTGGAACCGGTGGCCGGTCTCGGCCCCTTCACCAACCTGGACGTGCCCATCGTCGGCACCGACAACTACGACTTCATGATGCAGGGCGTCGGCAACCTGGTAGCCAACCAGGAGTCCGCCACCTACGGCCCCAACTACCACGCCGCCACCGACACCTTCGACAAGGTGGACCCGACCCAGCTGCGCCTCAACGCCGCCATCGCCGGTGCCGTCACCCTCGGCTTCGCCAACATGGACGTCGACTGGCAACGCCAAACCCGCGCCGAAATCCAAGAGCTCATCGACTCCACCGACCTCGGCGACCAGATGCGCACCTTCGGTGTCTACGAGGCCTGGGAAGAGGGAATCCGCGGCCGCGCCAGGACTGATTGAGAACCTTCGAAAAGCCAAGCGCCGGTAGTGTGGGCTTCGCGGGAGTCGAGTCCTGCGGTGCCCGGAAGACCGGGCATCCTCGGGACTCGCTAGAAATATCTCAAATACAAGTACACGTGGGAGATCAGCAGCGTCAGCAGCATGATCGGCATCCCGTAGGCCATGAAGCGTAGGAACGAGATCGGCCGGCCGGACTTCTCCGAAATTCCCAGCACCACCACATTCGCCGACGCCCCGATGGGCGTGCCGTTGCCTCCCAGGCACGAGCCCAGCGCCAGCGCCCACCACACCGGCAGCAGCACCGGATGATGCAGAGTCTCCTGGGTCAGTGGCGCCGCGTGCTCCGCACCGTGGAAGACCGTCGTCGCCATGTCCACCACCAGCGGCGACATGGTGGCCACGTAGGGAATGTTGTCCAGGAACGCCGACGCGATGCCGGAGAACCAAAGCAAAACGATGGAGGTGGTGAACATCGACTCCTCCGTCGGCTGAGTGGCCTGAATCACCACCTCCGATAGATCCGAGATCAACCCCACCTTCACCACGCCGCCGATGATGATGTAGAGGCCGATGAAGAAAAAGATCGTCGGCCACTCCACCTCCGACAGGATCTCGTGGGTGTCCAGGCGGGAGATCAGCAGCAGGAAGGCGGCGCCCAGGAGCGCTACCGTCGCCGGTTCCGTGTGGGTCACGCTGTGCAGAGTGAAGCCCACCGCCACCAGCGCCATCACGATCAGCGACTTGCGTACCAGCACCGGATCCTTGATCAGCCGCTTCTCGTCCATCGACAGGATATGCATGCGGCGCTCCTCGTCCACCGTCAGGCGGCGGCCGAAGAAAGCCCACACCACCACCAGCAACGCCCCCATCATCACCACCACCGCCGGCCCCATATTGACCACGAAGTCCATGAAGCCCAGCCCGGAGCGCGAGGCGATCATCAGGTTCGGCGGGTCGCCGATGAGGGTGGCGGCGCCGCCAATATTGGAGGCCAGGGCTTCGCCGATGAGGAAGGGGATGGGATCGAGCTCCAGCTCGTCGGCGATGAGCAAGGTCACCGGAGCGAAGAGCAATACCGTGGTGACATTGTCCAGCAGCGCCGAGAACACCGCCGTGAAGACCAGGAAGATCGCCAAAATCGGAAACGGACGGCCCCGGGCCAGCTTCGCCAGCTTCACCGCCGACCATTCGAAGACCCCGCTCCGGCCCAGGATGTTCACAATGATCATCATCGAGATGAGCAGGAAGATGACGTTGTAGTCGATCCCCAGGTGCGGCGAGTGGAATGCCTCCATCTGGGTCAGGATCGGCAGGGCGATGGTCAGGGCGGCACCGAAGAGGGCGACCTTGGTCTTGTGCACCTTCTCCGACACGATGAGGATGAAGCAGGTGACGAAGATGCCCACCGCAAGCCAGTATTGAGCGCCGCTGACCGCCTGGTCAGCGCCGTGCAGCGCAGAGTCCATGCTCTAACTCCAAATTGCGAAGCCGCCCGGGCCGAGAGCCCCCGGCGCCTCGCTCGATGTGGTCAGGAAAGACTTGTAGTCAAGAAAAACTCGTGATCAAAGAAGACTCGTGATCAAGGGAGACTGGGAACGACCTTCTCCAGGATGCTCCGGCGGGTGATCATGCCGAGGAACTTGCCGTCCTCGATCACCGGCAGCGTCTTGCGGCGATTCTCCACGATGATCACCACCGCTTTGATCAAGGTGTCGTCGGGGGTGACGGTGTCGAGCTCGGTGGACATGAAGTCGCGAACCCGGGTGTCCTTGAGGCGCGCCAGGCGCTCCTCGAAGTAGCCCTCGTGCATCACTTCCATCAGCTTGTGGTCCAGATCCACGTACAGCGGCACGATCTTGCGCAGCACGTCGTGGATGCCCACCAGCCCCACCAACTTCCCGTCATCGTCCAGCACCGCCGCCGTCGCCTGCCGGCTGCCCACCAGGTTCTGCAGCAGCTCGTCGAAGGTTTGGTCCGGGTGAGTGGTCACCGGCTGTTCCAACATGGCAGTTCGCACGCGCATCGGCACCTCTGAGCTTGAACTTCGGGTAGGGATTTTTTCCGGGTAACTGAACCGTCGCGGGTCGGCGGAGCGCGGGCCTACGAGCACAGCGCCCCAACGGCCCAGGATTCTATACCCCCTTCGGAGAGCTGACCAGCGACCGAGGATGATTCTCCAAATCACCGGTGAGGAAAAAGAACAGGCCGTGCACGGTTGGATGCGGGGAACAAACCGAACGGAATGTAGTCAGGATCTGGGGGGGTAGGGGCAGGCCTTGTGCCTGCCCTCGGCGATCATGGACCTTCGCCAAGGGCGACCACGAGGGTCGCCCCTACCGGCTGGATCGAGCTCGTCCTGGGCGCGGAACCGTTCCGACCGTAGGAAGTGGCCGCGGTGCTGAGAGCCCGCTTATCCAAGAAGCAGATCACACCGCCACCGCCTCGCCGGTCTGCACGCTCCACAGGCCGGCGTAGACACCGTCCTGGGCCAGTAGCTCCTCATGACTGCCCATCTCGGCTACCTGACCGTCGTCGAGGACGTAGATGCGGTGGGCGTGGCGGATGGTGGACAGGCGGTGGGCGATGACCACCGTCGTGCGATCCACCGACAGCCGCGCCAGGGAGCGTTGGATCGCCGCCTCGGTCTCGTTGTCCACCGCCGAGGTGGCCTCGTCGAGGATCAGGATCGGTGGATCCTTGAGCATCGCCCGGGCGATGGACAGGCGCTGACGCTGACCGCCGGAGAGCCGCTGCCCCCGCTCCCCCACCACCGTGTCGTAGCCCTCCGGCAGCCGGCGGATGAATTCGTCCGCCTCCGCCAGACCGGCGGCGGCGACGATCTCCTCGAAGTCCGCGTCGGGACGGCCGTAGGCGATGTTCTCCCGCACGGTGCCGTGAAAGAGGAAAACGTCCTGGCTCACCAGCCCCACGGCTCGCCGCAGGTCGCCGAGATCCAGCCGGTGCAGGTCGATGCCGTCCAGACACACCCGCCCCTCCTGCACATCGTAGAAGCGCAGCAGCAGCTTGATCACCGAGCTCTTCCCCGCTCCGGTGGCGCCGACGATGGCGGTGGTCTTGCCCGCTTCCACCCGCAGATCCAGATCCCGCAGCACCGGATAGCCCGGGCGATAGGCGAAGGTCACGCCCCGGAGCTCCATCTCCCCGCGCACCGAATCCAGCAGCAGCGGCTCCTCGCCATTCTCGATCCCCGGCCGGGTGTGCAGCAGATCGAGCACCCGATGGGTCGAGGCCATGGCCCGTTGGTAGAGATCGAAGGTCGCCCCCAGGCGGGTGAGGGGCCAGAGCAGCCGCTGGGTCAGGAAGACCATGACGCTGTAGGCCCCCACCTCCAGGCTGCCGTCCAGGGCCAAAAAGCCGCCATAGACCAGCGTGGCGGTGAAGCCCACCAGGATCACGATGCGGATCAGCGGCGAAAAGGCGGAGCTCAGGCGAATGGCCTGGCGGTTGCTCTCCTGATACGCCAGGCTCTCCCCTTCCAGCCGCTTCACCTCGCGGTCCTCGGCGGCGAAACTCTTGATGGTGGCGATGCCTCCGAGATTGTTGGCCAGCTGGGCGTTGAGGGAAGCCACCCGCTCCCGCACCTGGGCATAGCGCGGAGCGATTCGGCGCTGAAAGAGGAAGGAGCCCCAGAGGATCAGCGGAATGGGCACGAAGGACATCCACGCCACCGTCGGCGCCAGGTAGAAGAAAGCGACGCCCACCAGCACCACCGTCGTGGCTACCTGCAGCAAATCGTTGGCACCACCGTCCAGGAAGCGCTCCAGCTGGTTGATGTCGTCGCTCAGCACCGACATCAGACCGCCGGTGGAACGCTCTTCGAAGAAGCCCATCTCGAGGCCCTGGAGATGACCGTAGGCATCCATCCGCAGCTCGTGCTGAATGCTCTGGGCGAGGTTGCGCCAAAGCACCGCATAGGCGTACTCGAAGGCCGATTCGAGGGCCCAGATGATGAAGGTGAGAATCGCCAGCAGGACGATCTGCTGGCGGGGATCGGTAAAACCGAAGCCGGCGAGCATGGAATCCTGACGCCGCACCACGATGTCCACCGCCGCACCGATGAGCACCGGCGGCGCCAGGTCGAAGAATTTATTCAGCACCGAGCAGCTCACCGCAGCGACGGTGTGCTTGCGGTGCCCGGAGGCGTAGCGCCACAGCCTCAGCAGCGGGGCCTCTCGGGAAGTCCCGGCAGGGGAGGGCTCGGCGACGGAATCTTCCCTCGGCTTGAGGCTCGGTTGGGGACTCGGCATGGGCGGGAGGCTAGCATGCTGAAAGCACTCCGGCCCCCGGCTTCTTCAGCTCCTAGTTGAAGGCTTTCTGCGAATCGCCACCCAATTGCGTTACCCTGAAGTCATGTCCCAACGCACCGAACGAAGCAACCACCAGCCAAGACTAGAAGAGTGCCCTGTCGACGGGAGCCGCTGTCGCCTCGATCCCTGCCCCGCCCGCAGGGCACCGAGGAGATTCCGATGCCGCTGATGCTCACCTCCCCGGCCTTCTCCCAAAACGGAGACATACCCAAGATCTACACCTGCGACAGCCAGAACGTCTCCCCGCCCCTGGCGTGGTCCGGCATGCCCGCCAAGACCGAGACCCTGGCCCTCATCGTCGACGACCCCGACGCCCCGGACCCCAAGGCTCCGGAAACCACCTGGGTCCACTGGGTGCTCTACAACGTGCCCCGCACCGTCACCGCCCTGCCTCAGGCCCTCACTGCCCGCCACCTGCCGTCCGGCGCCCAGGAGGGCCTCAACGACTGGAACCAGCGCGGCTACGGCGGCCCCTGCCCGCCCACCGGCCGCCACCGCTACGTGTTCCAGCTCTTCGCCCTCGACACCACCCTCCCGGATCTCAAGAGCCCTACCAAGGAGCAGCTGCTGAAGGCCATGGAAGGGCATATTCTCGATCAGGCGGAGCGCGTGGGCACCTACGAGCGCCAGCCCCGAGGGTATTGACGGGGTCCACGGACGCTCCTCTCAGCGCCATGGGCGACAAGCTCTGTCCCAAGATCCTCCTCGAAGGCACCCGCCTCACCGGCAAGACGGAGCTGGCCTTCGCCCTCAACGAGCACCCGCGCATCGTCGGCGCGCGACGCTACCGCTATCACTCCCCCATCGTGTCGGCGGAATGGTGCGGCTTCACCGACACTCCGTGGGGCCGCGGGCTGATCAACTTCGCGCCGGAGGAGGAAGCGCTGGCGTTGGAGACCTACGAAACCTGGGTGCGCCTCTTCGAGCAGCTGCGCTATTACTCGTGGATCGTCGACCGCTTTCACCTCTCCACCCGCCTCTACCAACGCCGCAGCCGAGGCAAGGACTACGACTTTCATCGGCTCGAGGAGCGGCTCCATGCCGTCGGCTTCCGGCTGATCTACTGCCACCGCCGCCCCGAAACCTTCGCCGCCGCCCGGGAAGAGCGGCTGAAGATCTCGGGCAATCCGTCCCAATACGACGATCTACAGCCGTTCCTCGAGGAGCAGGAAGAAATGGCGGAGCTGGTGGCCCAATCCCTCCTCCCCACCTTCCACCTCGACATCTCCGACCTCTCGCCCACCGCCGCCGCCGACCGCATCGCCGAGTGGCTAGCAGCCACCGGCGGGCTCCACGCGCCCTGGGGGTTGGAGGCGTAGGTTGCGGGGCGGTGGATTGAGGATCGACCTGCCCGAAAAGCTCACTCTTTGGGCAGGTCTCGATACTCAGCTAGCTTGGATTCTCGGGCGGTGTGAACGATGTCGATGATGAAGACGGTCTTCGTGGACTCTTCGACGTAGTAAAAGACGCGGTGAGTCAGGACGATCTTGGAGTAAACAGTCTGTCCACGAGACCAGCCGACGATGGCGAAAGCCCGCGGAAGGGCCTCCAGTTGCTCGATCCCGGATCGCATGGCCCGAAGCCAGGCAGAGGCTCTGCCAGCTCCAGAATCTTCCTGGATGAAACGAACCGTCTCCTCAAGAGCCGTAAGCGCCTCCTGTCCGTAGCGGACTTCGTACTCGGCAGGCATCTCGAAGCGGCAACTCCCTGGCTAGAGCTCGAGTCCGAGCTCCGCCGCGATCTTCTCAATCGCTTCCCTCGCCTCGACTCCCCGCTCTCCGCTCTCGATCCGTGCGATCGCCCGATCCCAGATGGGACCCCGCTCGATGGTGATCTGCAGGGCGTCGTAGGTCTCAGGGCTCATCACCACCATGGCGGCCTCACCGTTCTGGGTGATGGTCTCGACTCGCCCTTCTTTGAGCCGGGCCAGGTGCTCGCCGGTGCGCTGGCGAAAGTGGCTGAGGGGGTAAGTATCCTGGGTGCGGTGCCTCATAAGCTCCTCGGTATATATTCGTACCGAATTTAGTATGCCACATTCTTCCGCTCCCGGCACCACCCTTCCCCGCTCCCCCCAACCCTCAGAATCCAGACCGTTCAGGTTCCCGGCTGACAGAGCCGCCCGTCCTGCACCGGCTGGGCGCAGGTGGCGACGGGTTGGTCTTGGGGGTTGCCGGCGGCATCGAAGGCGTAGACCGTTCCCTGCCAGCGGGCGCCGTGGATCATCTCGACGCCGAGATAGCCGTAGTTGGCTCCGGAGGCCACCGACAGCCCCTGAGCCTGCAGGCCGTCGACGGTGACGTCGTCGAAGGGGGAGGGCATCTGGTTGCCGTCCAGCACGACGCCGCTATTGCCGATGACCAGCTGGGGCGGCCGAGGGCCGTCGAAGGTCATGGAGAAGAATTGGTGCATGTGGCCGGAGAGGACCAGCTGCACTTGCCCCGGCAAAGCGCCGCCTCGGGTGGCCTTGAGGGCTGCCTGTAGCGTCGGGTTGTCGACGGTGGGCTGGTCGCTGCCGAATTCCTCGACGCTCCAGAGAGGGCGATGCCCCAGGAGCCAAGCGGGCTTCTGGCTGCCGCGCAGAAGCTGCTCCAGACTGTCCAGCTGCAGGGCGTAGAAGTCCACCTCGTAGCCTTCCCCTCGGGCTCCCACGGAGCCCTCGCCGGTACCGCAGGCGTTGGCCGTGTCCACCACCAGCAAGTCGAGGTTGGCGAAGCTCAGACGGTAGGGGTCGGTGGGGGCGGTAGGAGCGTCACAGCCCGGAATGTGGCGGTAGGGATCGAGCAGGGTGGAGTGGGGATCGAGGAAATAAAACCACCCCTGACCGCCGCGGCTGCACAGCTCGTGGTTGCCCCGCACCATCACCCACGGCGCCGCCGCCAGCAGGGGCGCGGCGGCGGTGAAAAGGTCCTCGTCCCAGGTGGACCAGGTGCTGTAGCTCGACTGGTGCACCAGGGTCGGGTTGCCCGGCGGGATGCAGCCATCGTAGGAGTAGTTGCCCTGCTCGGTCTTGTTGGGGGTGCCGCGGTAGTTGAAGTCGCCGACGTGGATCACCAGGTCGGGCTCGCTCTCGGCGGCCGCCGACGCGACGGCGGCGAAAGGCCAGGTGGCGCCGTCGCCGGAGCAGGGCTGTTTGTCGCCCCCCTTGCAGCCGCTATCCCCCACCACCGCGATCTTCTGCAGCTGTCCGTCCGCGGGCGGCAGAGGCAAGGCCTGGCCGGCTATGGAGGCCTCGGTGAAAGCCTCGCCCGCGGCGGAGGCCAGCACCGCCTCGCAGACGGTGACGCCGAAGGCTGCCGGGTTGGGATTGGCGCGCTCGGTCATCGCCCGAGACTCTCCACCCTTTCCCACCTGCACCGTCGGGCAGGCTTCTCCCTGGGCCACGACGGCCCGCGCCAGCGGCACCGTTTTCCCGGCGATGGGCGAGTGGGCCATGATCACGTATTGCGCCAGAGGCTTCGCAGCCTCCGCCGAAGCCTCTGCCGCCCATCCTGGAGCAGCCGACCCCGCAACGAAGAGGCAGAGGCCGACCATCAGCGCGATCCTCATCGACTCTCGGGTCCTGCGACGCAAGAGCCAAGCACCGGCGGCGAAGAGGAAGAGTGCCAAGCACAGCAACGCCAACGGGCTCAACGTGGGGATATCCGGCGCCACACCCTCCACCTGCCCCTGCACCAAAGTCAGGAACGGCCGCACGGGGAGGTTGCGGGCCACTTCCTCCGTGCCGTCGGGCCAGCGCACCCGTACCTCGTCCAGCTGCGTCGCTGCGCCGAGGCCGAAGTGGGCCACCGCGGGACTTTGGGATACGAAGTGGGAACCCGCCCGCAGCTCTCGCACCTGGGTCAGGCCCCCGGCGGTGACCCAGATCCAGGCGCCGATGCCCTCGGTGTTGCCGTCGGTGCCCTGCAGACGGATCTGAGTCGAGTTGAGGTCGTTGCCACCGTCGTTGCGGAACAGCCTCGGGGGACCGGAGTTGTTGGCTACGAAGAGGTCGATGTCGCCGTCCTGATCATAGTCGAAGCACACCACTCCGCGGCCCAAGAGATGGTCTTCGATGCCCAGGTCGGCGGAGCGTTCCTCGAAGGTGCCGTCACCACGGTTCATGAACAGGCGGGAGGGATCGCTGTAGTAAAAGTCGACCCACTCGAAGTTCATCCCGTTGACGTGGAAGAGGTCGAGCCAACCGTCGTTGTTCAGATCGGCGAAGCAGCTGCCCCAGCCCCAATAGCCTTCTCGGACTCCCGCCTCGGTGGTGGCGTCCTCGTAGGTGCCGTCACCGCGGTTGCGGTAGAGACGATTGCCGGTGACGCCCCAATTGCCCACCGGATCGCCGGTGGGGTCCCAGATGCTCGACACGAACCAATCCAGATCGCCGTCGTTGTCATAGTCCCCGATGGCCGCTCCCATGCCGTTCTCATCGCTGATCACATCGGTGGTGGTCTCGACGAAGCCGGTGCCGGCCTGGTTGTGGAAGATCTTGCTGGTGCCGAAGTCGCCGGCGATGAGCAGATCCGGCCAGCCGTCGCCATCGATATCGGTGAAATTGGGGGTGAAGCTGTTGTCGCGGTCGATATACGACGGCCCGATGCCCAAGCCCTGCCCGACGTCGGTGAACTGCCCACCGCCGTCGTTGCGCCACAGATGCTCGGTGTCGCCGGAAAAGCCCCAATGGGTGAAGAAGATGTCCAGGTCGCCGTCCCGATCGTAATCGCCGAAGGCGGCGCTGAAGGTATCCCGGTGGCTGAACAGGCCCGAAGCGGCGGTGATGTTCTCGAAGGTGCCGTCGCCGCGGTTGCGGTAGAGGCGAATGGCGGTTCCTCGGACGCCGCCGATGACCAAGTCGAGCCAGCCGTCGCCGTCCACGTCGGCGAAGGTGGGACCGCTGCCCTGGTCGCCGAAATGACCCACCCCCGCCGCGGCGGCCCGCTCTTCGAAGGTGCCGTCCCCGCGGTTGCGGTAGAGCAGATTGGGTCCGATATCCCCGCGCACGATGTAGAGGTCCATCCAGCCGTCGCCGTCGTAATCCCCCGCCGCCACCCCGCCGGCGATCATCTGTGCCTCGAAGAGATCGGGATTGCTGTAGCCATGCTGATAGTCGAGACCGGCAGCGGCGCTGACATCGGTGAAGGAGAGACCGCCACCGCCGAGATCAGCACCTCCAAGACCGGCGGCGTGGGCACCGCTCCCAAAGGCCAGCGACAAGATCAGCAACGAAAGGACGCAAGCTTTGAAGGAAGTCATGGTTCTCTCATTCTACGACGAGACTCACCACCCCGCCCCAGGGGGTAGCGACAGAGAGGCGAATTCCCAGTACAATCGGCCGACACTTTCCGTATCGGTCGAGGTTCGCCGGGCCTCGGAGCCTGACCCTTGCTCCAGGAAACCGGCGAGTCGGCCCAACCCTGGAGGAACGTTCCATGAATTCGATCCTTCCCTCGTCCCGACCATCCCGCAGCAGCTCATCTCGGAGCAGCTCCGTTCGCTGGTTACTCCTCGTGGGCGCCTTGGTGGCGACCGCTTCCTATCTCTCCGTCGCCACCGCCCAGGACTCGGCTTCCGAGGCCGAAGTCGCCCGCGGCAAGAAGAGCTTCCAGGTCTACTGCGCCAGCTGCCACGGCGCCGATGCCCGCGGCGAAGGCCCGATGCTTTCGGCCCTGCGCTTTCAGCCCCGGGACCTGACCCGTCTGAGCAAGCGCAACGACGGCACCTTCCCGTCGGAAATGGTCGCCAAGGTGATCGACGGTACTCAGGAAGTCAAGGGCCACGGCAGCAACGAGATGCCGGTATGGGGCCCGATCTTCTCCGCCCAACACGAGGGTGGTGACGCTCGAACGCCGGAGTCTCGGATTCAGGAGCTGGTGAGCTACCTCAAGTCGATCCAGGCCGAACCCGAAGGCTAGCAGCCCGTGGCTAGCTGTGCCGAGGCCTGAGCGGATTCGATCTAGGAGCTTGTGCTCATCCAAGATCGCTCGACTTCACCACGGGCTGATAGACTTGATAAGTCAGTACCTTCTCATCGACTGCAGTCGGAGAACCTGAGAAGGAACGAGGAAGCAACGTGGCCGAACCGACGATCAAAGAAGACACTGGCAGTGAAGTCACCGTCAAGGTATCCCGTAACGGCGGCCATCAGACCGTCACGATCCCTCTGGAACTAGGTTTTAGCACCGACACGGTGACCCTCGAGAAGCGCGGGGACTCCCTCCTCCTGCGCCCCAAGTATCCTGCGGGCTGGGACCGTTTCTTCGCAGACGAGTCCCTGGTGCTGCCCCAGGACTTCGAAGCCGGAGACGAGCTGCCACTTCAAGAGCGCACCCACTGGTGACGTTCCTCCTCGACACCGATACCTGCAGCTTCCTGATGAAGCGCAGCTCCCGGTCGTTGATCGACAAAGTCCAGCAGTTCGCTCCAGGCGAGCTGAAGGTCTCCACCGTCACCGTCTATGAGCTGGAGCACGGGCTCCAGCGCCGACCGGAGGCCCATCAACTGCACCGCGTTGTGAACGCCTTCTTGCACAATGTGGAGGTTCTCCCTTTCGATGCGCAGGCTGCCCGGCATGCCGGAGCCATCCGGGCCCATCTCGAACGAGCCGGCACCCCCATCGGGGCCTACGACCTGCTCATCGCCGGACATGCGCGTTCCGCCGGCGCGACCCTCGTCTCCCATAATCTGCGTGAATTCCAACGGGTGCCCGAGCTGTCGATAGCGGATTGGGCCCTCGACCTCTAGTGCATCTCGCGATGACCCACTGAGCTGAAGCAGCTACGTAGCGGCTATGAGCGAACGTCGAGAAACCCTCATCCGCTGGGCCGAGGCGGGCCACCTCGACCGCCGGCGGCTGCGGAGAGCCCTGGAGCTGGTGGGAGTGCTGCCTTCGAGGAGCGGGTGGCTGCGCTTTCTCGATCACCTGATGCTGTGGCTGGGCGTGGCCATGGTCGGCAGCGGGGTCATCTGCTTCTTCGCCTACAACTGGTCCCGCATGGGCCGGTTCTCCAAGCTCGGCCTGATGGAGCTGCTGGTGGTAGCGGCGCTGGTGGCCCTCTGGCGCCTGGACCTGCGCACTGGTGCCGGCAAAGCGGCACTCTTCGGAGCCAGCCTGGCGGTGGGGGCTCTCCTGGCGCTGGTCGGTCAGCTCTACCAAACCGGAGTCGCCAACCTCGAGCTCTTCGTCACCTGGGCCATCCTCATCCTGCCCTGGGTTTGGATCGCCCGCTCGGCAGGGCTATGGATCTTCTGGCTCGGCCTGCTCCACTGCGCCATCGGTTTTCACAGCCTGGGGATGCTGGACACCCTCCTCGCGCTCATCGGCCCGAACTGGAAGCTGTGGAGCGTCTTCGTCCTCGACACCGCGGCTCTGGCCTGCTGGGAGTGGTTTGTCCACCGCGGTCAGCGCTTCTCCCAAGCTCGACCCACGGTCCGACTGACAGAAAGTCAGCTCCAGGACCGCTGGCCGCAGCGGCTCATCGCCGTCGCGGGGGGAGCGATGATCACCTTTCTCGGCTCCGGCGGCCTCTTCGAGCGCAAGAGCTGGGCCGAGACCCTGCTCGAACCCGCGCCCTGGATCTGGCTGGTCTGGTGCCTCGGGTTCTTCTACGTCTATCGCCGCAAGCTGCTCGATCCCTTCATGCTGGCGGGCGGCGTGCTCTCGGTGATCGTCATCATCTCCACCGTCCTGATCAGACTCTGGATGGACGAATTCTCCGAAGAGCCGGGGCCGCTGTTCATCCTGGCGCTGATGATCATCGGCATGGCCGCTGCCGGGGCCTGGTGGCTCCGCAGGCTCGAGGACGCTCCCCCCTCCGCGGAGCAAGACTCGTGAACGCCGCCGAAGAACGGAGCCTGTGGCAGCGCCTGGAGGCCGCCGAGCTGGTAGCCGGAGCGCCACCGGAGCCACCGGAGCCCCCCGCCCCCTGGTTCGTGCGGCTGATGCTGGGAGCCGCCGGGTGGATCGCGGCGCTCTTCCTCGTCGGCACCATCATTCTCGCCATGGGCTCGTCCAAGGAAACCTTCGGCCCGTTCATGATCGTCGGAGCTCTGCTCTGCACCGGAGCTACCGTGGTGAGTCGCTGGGTGAGCAAGAATGATTTCGTTCAGCAGCTGGCCCTGGCCGGCTCCCTCGCCGGACAGATCTTTTTCCTCATCGCCTTCGCAGACAAGACCGGGTGGAATTTTTCTGACACTTACTTGCCGCTGGCGGCCATCGCGGCGGCGCTCTTCCTGGCTTTCCCCACCCCTCTCCACCGCGTCTGGTCGGCGGCCATGGGGTCGCTCTTTCTCACCCTTCTGCTGCGCGAATGGCTGCCCCCGAGCTATGCCCTGGCCGCTCTCTGCGCCGCCGCCGGAGCGCTCTGGCTCTACGACCTACCCCGGCCACGGGTCGAGTCGATGCTCCACCACCTGGCGGCAGGAGTCAGCCTGACGCTGATGGTGACGATGCTCTTCTTCGACACCTCCGCCCGCAGACTCGGCCGATCCTCCACGCCCTGGGAGTTGGATCTACCTTTCTGGCCCGGTGGCCTCTTGGTAGCGGGGATTTTCCTCTGGGTGGTCTACCGGTTGCAGAGCACCGCGGGCTGGGAGCCCGGCTCCAAGATTCGGCGGGGGACTTGGGCCATCGCCGGCCTGCTGGCCATCGCTGCGGTGCCCGCCCCGGGAGTGGGCGCGGCGGCGGTGCTGCTGTGGCTCGGCGTCGCCCACGGCCACCGTCTCCTCGCCGGTCTGGGCACCGTGGCTCTGGTGGGCTACCTACTGGGGTACTACTACATCCTGGACCTGACCCTGCTGACCAAATCCTGGTGGCTGCTGAGCATCGGTGCGGCGCTGCTGGTCCTGCGGCAGGTGCTCTCCCTGCCCGGCGCCGCCCTGGATGGGGCGCCGAACGAGGCGCTGGAGGAAGCACAGGATGGCTAAGCGCATCGCTTTGGTTGCAGGAGTTCTGATCCTCGCGTGGATCAACTTCACCATCTGGAGCCACGAGCAGGTCGTGCGTCACGGGGAAACCATCTTCCTCGAGCTCGCCCCGGTGGACCCCCGCTCCCCGATGCAGGGCGACTACATGGCCCTGGCCTTCAAAGCGGTGCGGGAGGCGGAGCGGGCAGGGCTGGGAGACGGCGACCGGGCGATCCTGCAGCTCGACGAGCAGGGCATCGGCCGCTTCCACCGGCCGGATACCGGCGGTGACCTGGACGCCGGCGAGAGGCGTCTCCAGCTCCACCTCCGCGGCGACCGCCTGGGCCCCGGCACCAACGCCTTCTTCTTCCAGGAAGGACACGCCGGTCTCTACGCCGGCGCTCGCTACGGGGAGCTTCGCCTCGACGCCGACGGCAAGGCCTACCTGGTGGCTCTGCGGGATGAGGAGCTCAGGCTCCTGGGCCCGGAAGAGTCGGCGGAGCAGTAGCAGCAGGTCTCGCCACCAGAATCGCCACCGGCAGATGCCACATATCCTGCTCCTCGGAGTGCAGGATCTCGAATCCCGCAGCCTCCAGCAGCTCAACGACGGGGATGGGCTGGCAGTCCACGAAGTGGGGAAAGTGGCGGTGGAACCAGCGGTAGATATTGACCGCCAACCCCGGATGCTCGCCCGGCGTCAGGGATACGACCCCCAGCCGGGGATTCGTCGAACCGGCCCCCGGCGACCGCAGCACGCGGCGAATCTCGGCTAGAACCTGCGGGATCTCTGCCCCCTCGAAGAGCTCGAGGGTGAAGCTGAGGAAGACCGCGTCGAAGCTGCCGTCTCGGTAGGGAAGGTCCCGGGCGTCCCCGAGCTTGAGCTCCACCCGCTGCTCCAGCCCCGCCTTCTCCAGTCGACGCCGGGCTACTTCCATCATCCCGGACGATAGATCCACTCCCGCCACCCGCCCGGAGCTTCCCACCGCCCGCGCCAGATCCTCCAGGGCGTGGCCCGTGCCAAAGCCGATCTCCAGCACCACCTCCCCGGGAGCCGCGCCGAGAGCCGCCAAGCCCGCGTCCCGGGCGCTGTGTTCACTGGCGTCGGCGATCAGGTCATACGCACCGCTGATGCGGTCATAGAAAGTACGGGTCGTGTGCTCGTTCGAGTGCCTCGGATCCATGACCAGCCCCTTGACTACCAGACTTTTTAAAGTATAATTATAAGAAATATCTAAATATACAATACAAATGCATTGTTCTCGGACTCTTTTTCAACCCACGCCCAGTTCCTCATCGCCTTGCAACCCCCTTCCGCCGCCTCCCGGAGCCTCTCCGGGCCCACGTCTCGAATAAGGAGGAGATATGCGTTTTTATCGTTCTATCCTAATTCTCGGAGCCCTAGCTCTCCTAGTGGCCGCTCCCACGGCCCAGGCCAATGACCCCAACGGCAACGGCCTGCGTGCTCTCACCAACAACTATACGGCCCAGGTCGAGACCCAGCTGTCCCAATGTGCTTCCGACCTAGGAGTCCCGGTGGCCGGCAATCTGTCCGTGGTCACCGGTGACAACTCCACCGCCGCCTTCATGCCCGTGGCAGGGGTCGAGGATCTGACCCGTTCGGATCTCGCCACCTGGACCACCGTAGGTATCTTCACCGCCGCCGGCCCCGCCGACGCCGAAGCGCCCTCCGGCACCTTCACCGTTCAGGTGCAAGCCGCCCTCGGCTCCACCAACGGAGAGTTCCGCATTCTCGACAGCGTCGGCGCCGTGGTGCAGAGCGGCGAGATGACCATCACCGAAGACGCCGATGCCACTCCGCCGTCCCAAACGCCGGATCAGACTCTCGTCGGTGACATCGAGAATCTCACCGATGAGTACCACTACGGCTGCCCCTGGTACTACCCGTACTACTACCCCTACTACTTCCGCTACTACCCGTACTATTGGTACGGCTGCTACTGGTGGCACTATCAGTGGTGGTGGGGCAAGCTGCAGTTCCGCTATTGTTGGTGGCCGAACCGCTACTGCCACCGCTGCTGCTGGTGGTAGGCGCCATCGATCCTGCTGACGCGGCCGGCTTCCTCCGGTCCGCGCCAGCGGGATGACAGCACCGCCCTCTCGCTCTCACTTCGGCGGCGGAGATTCGCGAGAGGGCGGTTTTGTATGCGGCCGTTCTCCGGAGGATCCGGCCCTCACTCGGCGCGCAGGGCTTCCAAGGGATCCACCGATGCTGCACGCCGGGCCGGCAGCAGGCTCGCGAGCACCGTCACCGCCAGCAGCACCAACCCCACCGCTACTACCGTCATGGGGCGAATGCCGACGAAGCCCGCCATGGTGCTGCCGATGAGCCGGGTGACCCCGATCACTCCTGGCACTCCCAGAATCAGCCCCAGGACCGCCAGCTTCAACCCTTGCCGAGTCACCAGCCCCACCACCTGCCCGCGGCGGGCTCCGATGGCCATGCGCACTCCCAGCTCGTGGCGGCGCTGCGCCACCGAATAGGCCAGCACACCGTAGGTACCCAGCGCGGCGAGGAAGAGCGCCAGCACGCCGAACCCGCCCAGAAGCGAGGTGAAGATCCGCGCTCCGACGAAGAATTGCGCCACGTAGTCGTCCAGGCTCTGGAGCTGGGCCACCGCCAGTCGCGAGTCCACCTCCGCCACCGCCGTGCGCACGCTCTCCGCCGCCGAGTACGGCGGCACGTCGGTCCGTAGAGTGAAGTAGATGTTGCGCCGGGACTCCTGTCCCAGGGGCACGTAGAGGGTGGGTTGCTCCCCCTCGTCGAGGAAGAAGCCATGGCGCACCGAAGCCACCACTCCCACCACTTCTCGGGAACGGCCCAGGAGGGTCAGCCGCCGCCCCACCGCGTCGCCGGCGGGCCAATGACGATCCGCCAGGGAGCGGTTGATCACCACCACTGACGGGGTGTCGGCGCGATCCGTCGCCTGCAACCAGCGCCCCTCCAACAGCTCCAAACCAACGGTGGTATCGAACCCTCCGTCCGCCACCATCCAGGTCGCCCGCGGCTGCGCCTGGCCTTCTCCCAACTCCTCGCCGTCGATCTTCAGCGTGTCCTCGGACATGAAGGGGGTGCGGGCCGGCTGGTCGCTGGTGGTCACCGAGGCCACTCCGGGAATCGCCGTCAGCCGTTCATCCAAGGTCTCCACTCCCCGCACCACCGCCTCGTCGTCCGGATAAGCGGCCTCCGGCAGACGCAGGTTGAAGACCAGCAGGTTGTCCGACGCGAAGCCGGGGTCCCGATTCTGCAGATCGAGCATGCTGCGCACCAACACCGAAGCGCCCCCCAGGAGCACCAGCGCCAGGGCGATCTCCGCCACCACCAGCCCATTGGCCATCAGCCGCCGGCGCGAACCGCTCCCCCGGCCCCCTTCCTTGAGAGCCGAGACCAGGTTCAGCCGCCGGGTCTGGAGGATCGGCGCCAGCCCGCAGAGAAGCCCCGCGAGGGCGGTGACGGCGAGGGTGAAGAGCAGCACCCGTCCGTCCACCACCGGCACCATGAAGCTGGGTAGCCGCGGCGCCATGGCCTTGGCGATCACCGACACGCCCAAATAGCTCAGGGCCAATCCCGCCAGGCCACCGAGGGCCGCCAGCACCAGGCTTTCGGTGAGCAACTGGCGGGCGATGCGGCCGCGGCCGGCCCCCAGGCTGGTGCGCAGAGCGAGCTCCCGTTCCCGCCGCTGGCTACGCGCCAAGAGCAGGTTGGCGATGTTGGCGCAGGCGATGAGCAACACCGCCAGCAACGCTCCCTGGAGCAGGGCGAAGAGCTGGCGGTCGGTGTCGTCGGGAATGTCGTGGCGCAGGTTGGTCAGGCTCACGGCATAGCCCCGATTGGCGTCCGGATGCTCCTCCGCCAGGGCCGCGGTGATGGCCTCCATCTCTTGCCGCGCCTGCTCCCGTTCCACTCCCGGCGCCAGTCTTCCGAGCACCAGCATGGTGCGCTGGGATCGATCCAGCTCGCTGCGGTCCAGAACCATCGGCCGCCATAGCTGCACCGTTGGATCGAGCACCTCGAAGCCCTCCGGCAGCACCCCAACCAGCTGGAAGAGCTCGCCGTCGAGACGCAGCTCCGTGCCCACCGCTTCGGGATCGGCCCCCAAGCGCTGCTCCCAGAATCGATAGCTCGCCACCAGGAGCTTCTCCCGTCCCTCGGTCACCTCCCGGGCCTCGAAGAAGCGCCCCAACCCCGGCGCCACCCCGACCAGGGGGAAGAGCTCCGGCGACACCGAGACCACGCTCACCGCCTCCGGTACACCGTCGTCGCCGGTCCACCCCGCCGAACCCGGTTGGAAGCCCGCTAGCTCGGTGAAGCTGCTCTGACGTTCCCGCCAGTCCAGGAAGTTGAGAGCCGAGGCCGGCGACACCCCGAGCTCCGGCCGCTCCACGGCGTGCTCCCCCAGCAGATACAGGCGCTCCGGCTCCTCGTAGGGCAGGGGCCGGTAGAGCACACCGTTGATCAGGCTGAAGGTGACCGTGTTGCCGGCGATGGCCAGCGCCAGGGACCCGGCGATGAAGAGGGTGACGAAGAGGTTCTTGCGCAGGCTGCGCAGGGCGAAGCGAAGATCCATCCACAGGCTGTCCATAGCGGGCTCCCCATTCGGACGATTTGGCGAAGTGGGTCCCCCGAGGCTGCCGACCACGATGGGTCAGGCTCGGGGGCTCATTCCGAACTACGCCGCGAACCCTGAGGATGTTTCTGAGCAGGTCTGTCCGCAGAGGAGCAGAGAACGGCTAAGGCTCCAGCGGCTTCCACCCTTCGCCGCGCACGTCCTGGGCGGCGGTGATGATGACGAAGGCGTCGGGGTCATGGGTGGTGACGATGCGCTTGAGGTCCGCCACCTGACTGCCGCTCACCACCACCATCAGCACGCCGTGCTCCTCACCGCTGTACATCCCGACGCCGGTGAGCAACGTAACGCCCCGATCCAGGCTCTCCATCAGCGGCCCGGCGATCTTCTGCACATGGTCCGAGACGATGTAGGCGAGCTGCTTGCGGCGCCCCGGCAGAGTCGGGCGCAGCGCTGCCAGATCCACCTCCAAGGCCTCCCGAGTGGCGGCGCGGATGCGGTCGAAAAGCCGTGGGGTCCTGGCGAAGACCTCGCCGGAGGAGTCCCGCAGGCCGACGGTGAACAGCCCCAGGGCGATGAGCGCGGCGTTGAAGACGATCCCGATGAGCAAGACCGCCCAACCCGAGAGCGGACCGATGGCGGCGCGCTGGAGGAGCTCCGGCACCTTGGTCGTGGGCTCGGGATGGAGCAGGATCTTGACCACCCAGCTGAGGGCCAGCACCAGGAAGACCGGCGCGTAGTTGCGCCGATAGCGGCGCCCCAAGGCCTCCAGCAAAGAAATGGGGAAGGTGGGCCGCCGCAGGCTCTCCACCAGCCGCTCGGACCAGCCTTCGTCGGGCCGGTGGGGCGGCGACAGCAGGCGGCTGAAATATTGCGTCTCCATCAGCCGCACCCGTAGGCTCCAGAGCTCGAAGTAGCGGTAGCGCCGGGCTTCGATGAACAAGAATAGGAGCACCAAGAAGGTGACGATGAGGATCACCACCGGCGTGTGGGTGGAGGCGCCGAACGCGAAGGTGAGGGCGGCACCGGTGGTCACCACCGCCCAATTGGTGGTGGCGTCGAGGCGAGTGCGCCAGAGGTTCGAACGGGTCACCTCGCCGCGATAGAGGTGGATCATGGCGGAGTTGAAATCGCCGCCGTCCAACCCGATTCCGGGAAACCCTCCGGCCTCCTCTTCAGGCTCCATCACCCCCGGCGGAAGAGGCTCTCGGGAACCCGATTCGTCCCGTGAAGTCATGCTCTTCAATCCTTTCCGAATCCCTGGCCAAACGCCTCTCCGGGGCGCTCCCGGAGTGCTTGCGGTCTGCCCACGGCGCCCGTACAATGCTGCGGCACATAGAGTTAGGAGTATTACACATGAAGCAACCCAGCGCGCCGGAAGCCGCGCCCGCCACGGGCCGCTGGGCCAAGGTCATCGACCACGAAAGCTGCATCGGCTGCCACGCCTGCACCACGGCGTGCAAGTCCGAGAACGACGTCCCCCTGTCGGTGACCCGCACCTACGTCAAATACGCCGACGTCGGCACCTTCCCCAACACTCGGCGGGCGTTCCAGGTCACCCGCTGCAATCAATGCGAGGACGCCCCCTGCGTCGAGGCCTGCCCCACCTCCGCCATGTACCAGCGCGGCGACGGCATCGTGGACTTCGATAAGAACGCCTGCATCGGCTGCAAGGCCTGCATCGCCGCCTGTCCCTACGACGCCATCTTCATCAACCCCGAGGATCATTCAGCGGAGAAATGCAACTTCTGCACCCACCGCCTGGACATCGGCCTCGAACCCGCCTGCGTGGTGGTCTGCCCCACCGAAGCGATCCTGGTGGGGGATCTGGAGGACCCCACTTCGAAGGTGGCCCAGATGGTTGGCCGGGAGCCCCTGGCGGTGCGCCGGCCGGAAAAGAATACCCGCCCCAAGCTCTTTTACCGCGGCGCTCACCAGGCGACCCTCGATCCCCTGGCGGCGAGGCGCCCCGACGGCGGCCTCTTCCTGTGGAGCGAGCAGCGCCAGGGGGGCCACCACGTGGTCTCCGGCCATCCGTCGCCGGAGCGCGCCACCTCCAGCGCCGCCGCCGTTCTCAGCTACGACGTCTCCCACACCGCGCCCTGGGATTGGCGGGTCAGCCTCTACACCCTCACCAAGGGCATCGCCGCCGGCGTCTACCTGGTGGGGCTGGGGCTTCTCGGCGCCGGAACTCTGGACCCCGCCGGTCTTCTGTGGCAGTGGCTCGTCCCCCTGGCGGCTCTCTTCTTCCTCGCCGTCACCGGCGGGCTGCTGATCTGGGATCTGGAGCACCCGGCGCGCTTCTACCTCATCTTCCTCCGGCCCCAATGGCGCAGCTGGTTGGTGCGCGGCGGATTCATTCTCGGCGGCTACGGCCTGGTGTTGGCGGCCCACCTGGTCATCGCCCTCGCCGGGGCGCCGGAGCTGCTCCCCTGGCTGGCGCTGCCCGGCGCTCTGCTGGCCGCCGCCACCGCCGTCTACACCGCCTATCTCTTCGCCCAGGCCAAGGCGCGGGATCTGTGGCAGAGCCCGCTGCTGCCGCCCCACCTGCTGGTGCAGGCGGTGCTCGCCGGCGC